>CAMWNQ010000070.1 GCA_947175655.1 uncultured Clostridia bacterium
ATATATAACTGCTTCTGTTAAAGTAAATTCCAATATTTTATTTTCTGATAGTTCTTACGGAAATGAAAGTTTTGAAATTAAAGAAAATTATCGTGCAGTTGTGAGATTTGAAAAAAAGGAATTTGGTTCAGTCGAAATGATTTCTGCATCTTTTTCTGATGATGAAATAAATCCGGAAAAGTATTTTCCGAAAGAAGAAAATTAAAAAATAAGTTTTAAACGGAGGTTTTTAATATGTCTAAAAAAGTTGCCGTTATAATGGGAAGCGACAGTGATTTTCCCGTTGTAAAATCAGCTCTTTCAGAGCTTAAAAAATATGGTGTTGAATTTGAATGTCGTGTTATGTCTGCACATAGAACTCCAGTTCAGGCGTGCAAATTTGCGGACAAGGCTGTTGAAAATGGTTTTGGTGTTATAATATGTGCTGCTGGTATGGCTGCACATCTTGCCGGAGTTATTGCCGGACATACTACACTGCCTGTTATTGGTATACCTATGAAATCAGTTGCTCTTGATGGTATGGATGCTCTTCTTGCAACAGTTATGATGCCCCCTGGTGTACCAGTTGCGACTGTTGGAATTGATGGTGCAAAAAATGCTGCTATCTTAGCAGTTCAGATGCTTGCTATTTCAGATAACACTCTTGCCGAAAAACTTGTTAAGGCTAAAAAAGATATGGAAAATGTTGTTATTGAAAAAGATAAGAAGCTTGCAGAGAAAATTGCTGAACTTTAACAAATAAATAACAAAGATTCTCCCACCTCATTAGGTGGTGGGAGGAATTGTCAGGCAAACTTAACGGCAGTGGTGGGTGTATATCCCCAACCGACCGAAGCAATTCAATATAGTATTTACATTATGAAAATAATGTGATATACTGTTTATGGAATAATATTTATTATTCTATATCGTGCGAAAGTGCATTGATTGAAATAATTATAAATTTCAGGAGGATTTTAAAAATGGAAAATATTGTAAAAACAGAACAACTTTATGAGGGAAAGGCTAAGAAAGTCTATGCCACAAATGACCCTGACCTTGTAATCGTTGACTATAAAGATGATGCTACTGCTTTCAATGGCGAAAAGAAAGGTACTATTTCCGGAAAAGGTGTTATAAACAACAAGATGACAAATTATATGTTTGGACTTCTCGAAAAAGCAGGCGTTCCGACTCATCTCGTTAAGGAAATAAGCGACCGTGAAACTATTGTAAAGAAAGTTGAAATCGTACCGCTTGAAGTTATTGTAAGAAACGTTGCTGCCGGAAGTTTTTCAAAGAAGCTCGGTATTGCAGAAGGTACTCCTCTTAAACAGCCTACTCTTGAATTCAGTTATAAGAATGATGACCTTGGTGACCCATTTATAAATGATTATTATGCACTCGGTCTCGGACTTGCTACTCAGGAAGAAATAGATACTATCACTAAGTATGCTTTTGCTGTAAATAGTTTTATGGTTGATTTCTTCAAGAAGCTTAATATCGATTTAATTGACTTTAAAATCGAATTTGGACGTTTCCACGATGAAATTATTCTGGCTGATGAAATTTCACCTGATACCTGCCGTTTCTGGGACAGCACAACTCATGAAAAACTTGATAAGGACCGTTTCCGCAGAGATATGGGAAATGTTGAAGAAGCTTATCAGGAAATTATGAAGAGACTTATGGGAGAATAAAATGGGCGGATTTTTTGGTGCTGTTTCCGAAAATGACTGCATTGCAGACGTTTTCTTTGGAACTGATTATCATTCACATCTTGGAACAAGAAGAGGCGGTATGACTTCATACTCTGAAACTCTCGGATTCCAGAGAAATATTCATAGTATAGAAAACTCACCTTTTCGTACTAAATTTGAAAAAGACGTTGAAGGTATGAGGGGAAATATCTGTATCGGATGTATAAGCGATACAGACCCTCAGCCTATTATGGTAAGGTCAAAGCTTGGTCTTTATGCTGTATGTACTGTCGGAATTATAAATAATGCTGATGAACTTGTAAATGAGCTTCTCGACAACGGCTGTGCAAACTTTGAAACTATGAGCAGTGGTAATATAAATTCAGGAGATTTGGTCGGAGCTTTAATTGCTCAGAAGCCAACTTTTGTTGAAGGAATAAGATATGCACAGGAAAAAATAAAAGGTACTATGTCTCTTATTATTCTTGAAAAAGACCGCATTATAGCATCACGTGACAAGCTCGGAAGACTTCCTATAATAATAGGCAAAAGAGATGATGGTTATTGTCTGTCCTCTGAATCTTTCGCTTTTCAGAAATTGGGATACGATACCTGTTATGAACTCAAAGCCGGAGAAATAATAAGTCTTACCAAGAACGGCGTTGAAGTTCTTTCAGAGGGTGGAAAAGATATGCATATATGTTCATTTCTCTGGACTTATTATGGTTATCCAAATGCTGTTTATGAAGGTGTTACCGTTGAAACTATGCGTACACGCAACGGCGAAATTATGGCAGAGACTGATATTAAAAACGGAAATCTTCCTGATGTTGACTATGTTTGCGGTGTTCCAGATTCAGGTATACCTCATGCTATAGGATATGCTAACAGAAGTGGTATTCCTTTTGCAAGACCTTTTATAAAATATACTCCTACTTGGCCAAGAAGCTTTATGCCGGCTAGTCAGGATATGAGAAACCGTGTTGCAAAAATGAAGCTTATACCAGTTCACGAACTTATAGAAGGCAAAAAACTCTTATTTGTTGATGATAGTATCGTAAGAGGTACTCAGATGAGAGAAACAGTTGAATTTCTTTATGAAAACGGTGCTAAGGAAGTTCATATGCGTTCAGCTTGTCCACCTATTATGTATGGCTGTAAGTATCTGAATTTCTCCAGAAGCACTTCTGAGCTTGAACTTATCGCAAGAAAAATCATTGACGAAACAGAGGGTGTAAAGGGAGTGCAGTATATTGCAGAATACAGTGATTCCAGAACTGAAAGAGGTAAGTTCCTGAGAGATGAAATATGCCGTCGCTTAAAACTTACATCACTTGAATTTCAGTCTCTTGAAGGTACTGTCAAGGCTATAGGACTGCCGGAATGTAAACTTTGTACATACTGCTGGAGCGGAAAGGAATGACTTTAATTTGAATAATTTAATACATGAAGAATGCGGAGTTTTCGGCATTTATTCTAATCAAAAAGCTGAAGTTGCTTATATGACGTATCATGCACTTTTTGCACTTCAACATCGTGGTCAGGAAAGCTGTGGAATAGTTGTAAATGATAATGGTGTTTTTTCTCATCATAAGGATTTAGGACTTGTTCCTGAGGTGTTTGGACATAATAATCTTGAAAGACTTGGTGCTGGAAATATTGCAATCGGACATGTAAGATATTCAACAACAGGAAAGTCAAACAGAACCAATGCACAGCCACTTGTGGTTCGTCACGTAAAAGGACCTATGGCTATTGCACATAATGGAAATCTTATAAATGCTCATGAGCTTCGTGAAAGATATGAACTTAAAGGTGCTATTTTTCATTCAACAAATGATACAGAAGTAATATCATATGCTATAACTGAACAGAGGCTTATACAGCCATCTATAGAAAAAGCCGTTGAAAAAGCTGTTGGTCAGCTTAAAGGAGCGTTCTCGCTTGTTATAATGTCTCCGCAGAAGCTTATAGCAGTGAGAGACCCTGACGGTTTCAGACCTCTTTGTATGGGAAGAACAAAGGACGGAGCTATTGTATTTGCATCTGAAACCTGTGCTCTGGATAGTGTGGAAGCTGTTTTTGAAAGAGATCTTGACCCTGGTGAAATTGTTGTTGCTGATAGTGACGGCATACGTTCAATAAGAACTCACTGTGGTAAAAAGGGAAGTATCTGTGTATTTGAATATGTCTACTTTGCAAGACCTGATTCTGTTATTCAGGGTTGCAGTGTTCACAAAGCACGTCTTAAAGCCGGAGAACTTCTCTGGAAAGAACACCCTGTTGATGCTGATGTTGTTATTGGTGTTCCGGATAGCGGTCTTGATGCTGCTCTCGGATTTTCACATGCATCAGGTATTCCTTATGGTGTAGGCTTTGTAAAAAACAGATACATTGGCAGAACCTTCATACAGCCATCTCAAAAGCAAAGAACTAATTCAGTAAAAATTAAGCTCAATGTTGTTAAGGATGTTGTAAAAGACAAGAGAGTTGTTCTTATCGATGACAGTATAGTAAGAGGTACAACGTGTGCAAGAATTGTAAACTTACTGCGTGAGGCAGGAGCAAAGGAAATCCATATGAGAATTTCTTGTCCGCCATTTATAAATCAATGTTATTTTGGTACTGATATTGACAGTAAAGAAAATCTTATTGCTTGTAAGATGAGTATACCAGAAATATGCAATGAAGTTGGTGCGGATTCTCTCGGATATTTGAGTGTAGAAGGCGTTAAAAATATAGCGGAAGGTGCAGATTGTGATTTTTGTACAGGCTGTTTTACTGGAGTTTATCCAATTGAAGTGCCTGACGTTATGCCAAAGGATAAATTTGAAAGCAAGATAAATAAATAATTTGTTTATTTTTAATTACATTAAAAAAAGGAGGATTTTTCTGAATGAAAAGTTATTCTGAAAGCTATAAAAAAGCTGGTGTAGATGTTACAGCTGGATATAAGGCTGTGGAACTTATGAAATCACATATCGCTAAAACTATGACAAGCGGTGTATTGTCAGGAATAGGCGGTTTTGGTGGTCTTTTTGAAATAGATATGACTGGAATAAGCAAGCCTGTACTTGTTTCAGGTACTGACGGTGTAGGTACAAAGCTTAAAATTGCTTTTCTTATGAACAAGCATAATACAGTTGGTATTGATTGTGTTGCTATGTGTGTAAATGATATAATTTGCTGTGGTGCAAAACCTCAGTTTTTCCTTGATTATATTGCTGTAGGTAAAAACTATCCGGAAAAAATTGCTGATATTGTTTCTGGTGTTGCTGAAGGTTGTGTACAGTCAGGATGTGCATTAATCGGCGGTGAAACTGCTGAAATGCCAGGATTTTATCCTGTTGATGAGTATGACCTTGCAGGTTTTGCAGTAGGTGTTGTTGACAAAGATAAGATTTTAAAGCCTGAAACTCAGAAAGCCGGAGATGTTCTTATTGCTATCAAGTCAAGCGGTGTACATTCAAACGGTTTTTCACTTGTAAGAAATGTATTTACAGTAAATGAACAGAATCTCAAGAGATATTTTTCAGATTTGGGTACTACTCTTGGTGACTGTCTCCTTACTCCTACAAAGATTTATGTAAAAGCAATAATGAATCTTCTTTCAGAAGTTAACGTAAAATCCATTTCACATATCACAGGCGGTGGATTCTATGAAAACATTCCACGTTCACTTCCTGAAAACCTTTCTGCAAAGATTGAAAGAAATGCAGTACAGGTACTTCCTATATTTGACCTTATCGCAAGAACAGGCAACATTCCTGAACGTGATATGTTCAATACATTCAATATGGGTGTGGGTATGATTGTATGTGTTGATAAGAATGATGCTGACAAGGCAATTTCAGCTATCAATGCAACAGGTGAGGAAGCTTATGTGCTTGGCGAACTTGTTGAATCAAATGAAGGTGTTATAATCTGCTGATAATGAATTTATGATTATAACATATATATTTGGCAGTTTATTCTTTATTCTGGGAATTTTCATTGCAGTTTATGGTTGTATTCAGAGCAGAAAAAAGATTAAAGGTGATTTGCGTTATATTCAGACAGATGGTGAAATTATAGGATTTGATGAAAGAATATCAAAAATTAAATATAAATCTATTATAACTGTTGTGAAATGTAAAGAGTATACGCCTATAATCAGGTATACTACAGAAAAAGGTCAAGTAATAGAATCAGCTGATTTGCCCTATACACTTAAAATTTCGCCGGATTATAAGGAATATTATGAATATTACCGTTCCGGCGAAAGAATTACTATAAAATACAATCCAGAATTTCCTGAAAAATATTTTTATAAATCACGTAAATTTCAGTATATCCGTGAGGCTTTTTACAAGATAATAATCGGATTTCTTATATCAGGAATAGGTTGTGCTATTTTTATGATTAAATAATATTATAGGGAGTTTTTGAATATGTTTATAAAAAATGCAAATGCAGAAGATTTTATAAAATCCAAACTTCTGGAATACCGCACTGAGCTTGAAGAGGTTCTGAACGGCGGTGATATTTCCCATTATAATTATGATGAAGCTGTGAGTGATGAGACTGGATACAGATATGACAGAAATGATAACAACAGGTTGAGAATTTCACTTGCTATATGGTATATGTCAGAAAATCTTGATGTTGAATTTCTCACTGTTGCATTGATGAATGAAGAAATAAAATCTCTTGAAAATTCTCCTTATGGTGGAACAAGCAGAACGATATTTTTGCTTTCAAGTAAAATACTTGAATATAAAAAGGCTTCATATAAAGACCTTTTCAGACGTGCCAGACATGCAAATTTTGACTGTTTTTTTGAATGTGACATTGATATTATAAAAAAATCTTTAAAACGTTTCAGCGACTGGCATAATGCAGACTGGGATTATATTTTTTGTCTGCTTGATGATGAAGAAAGCCAAAAAATGCTTAAAGATTTTGAAAATTCAAAGGAATGAAAAGATATGGAAAAAAATATAATTGTTCTTGTATCGGGGGGCGGTACAAATTTACAGGCACTTATAGATGCACAGAAATCAGGAATTATTAAAGGTGGAAAAATTACTTGTGTAATATCTTCTAATCCTGATGCTTATGCCCTTGAACGTGCTAAAAAAAATAATATTCCATCAAGAGTTATCCCAAGAAAGGATTATGAAAATAATCTTGAATACAGTAAAGCCATTCTTAAGGCACTTGATGAGGAAAAAGCTGATTTGATAGTGCTTGCTGGATTTATGATTATTCTTGATGAATGTGTTACAAAGGCTTATGCCTATAAGATTATTAATGTTCACCCTGCACTTATCCCGTCATTCTGCGGTGAGGGATTTTATGGACTTAAAGTACACGAAAAGGCTCTTGAATACGGAGTAAAAGTGAGTGGTGCTACTGTTCATTTCGTTAATGAAAAAGCTGATGCAGGAGCAATTATACTTCAGAAAGCTGTCGAAGTAAAACGTGATGATACTCCGGAAGTTCTCCAGAAACGAATAATGGAACAGGCGGAGTGGAATATACTTCCTATGGCAGTTTCTCTTTTCTGTCAGGATAAAATTGATATTATTGATGATAAAGCTTTTGTGAGGAATTAATAATGATTACAGATATTAAAAAAGATGATTTCGGTATTGAAGGCAGAGTATATCTTGATTATTTCGATGCTGACTGCAATGTTGTAATTGATATTGATGCGAATATTGAATATGCTGAAAAATGTGTCGAGATGCTGGATAATCTTTCTGAAGAAACTTTGGAAATGATTGAAAAGGCATTGAAAATATATTGTATTACTAAAATCAGAAAACATAAAAGCATAAGAGAACAAGTGACTTTTGATGTTGATAATGTTAAAAATATGCTTGATTATATATTCCCTCAGACTATTTATATAGACAGTCCGGAAGATGATGATGAACCTGATACCGGAGTTCGTCTTGAATGTGAGTGTGATTGGGAATTTGGTGGAATGATGGAAATCATTATCAGACAGGGAGAAGTCCTTTATGTCGGAAAAGGCGGAGATTTAGGCGTTTTTGATGACTTTGAGTATTTTAATGAAGATGAAAACAATTATATAAATAAAATATAATATAAATCAGAAAGGATTTTTTAAATGATTAAACTTGATATTGCAAAAGCATTGAGTGAAAATGCATATCCGGGCAGAGGTATTGTAATCGGTAAGTCTCCGAATGGAAAGTATGCAGTAACAGCATATTTTATTATGGGCAGAAGTGTTAACAGCCGTAACAGAGTATTCCTTGAAACAGAAGATGGAATCCGTACAGAAGCTTTTGACCCTTCAAAATTAAGCGACCCACATCTTATTATATATTCTCCTGTAAGAGTTCTTGAAAATACAACTATAGTTACAAATGGTGACCAGACAGATACTATATATGACCTTATGAAAGAGGGAAAAACTTTTGAAGAATCTCTCAGAAACAGGGAATATGAAGACGATGCACCAAATTATACACCTAGAATATCAGGCATTATGAACGTTGAAAACGGAAATTATGATTATGCAATGTCAATTCTTAAAAGTGCAAACGGTAATCCTGATTGCTGTCAGAGATTTACTTTCACATACAGTAATCCTATAAATGGAAATGGTCATTTTATTCATACTTATATGGGTGACGGCAATCCTCTTCCAAGCTTTGAGGGCGAACCGGAAATTGTAAGCACTTATGATGATATTGATGAATTTACTGATATTCTTTGGAAAAACCTTAACGAAGATAATAAAGTATCACTTTTTGTACGCTATATTGATATAGAATCAGGAAAAGCTGAAACAAGAATTGTAAATAAAAACAAGTAATTAATGATTGTATCTTTTGATCTTGACGAGACCTTGTTTGTTAATCCGGAAAAAGTCCCGACTGAAAAGAAGCTTAATTTTCCACTTGATAAAATTTACAAGGACAGGTTAAGAGCAGGAACTGTTGAGCTTCTTACATGGATAAATGCTTCTGATATAAAATTATGGATTTACACTACATCTTTCCGTTCTGAAAAATACATAAACTTTCTTTTCAGACACTATAATATAAAAATAGATAATATTATTAACGGTGAACGTCATCAAAAAGAAGTTCAGAGAAATAACAATGAAAAAATGCCTTCAAAATATCCGTCAAAATATCATATTGATCTGCACATTGATGATGAAATTTCAGTATATCAAAATGGTATTTCTTTTGGTTTCAGGGTTTATCTTCTGAAAGAAAATGATGTTAACTGGGTAAATTCAGTTAAATCAGAAATTGTT
>CAMWNQ010000071.1 GCA_947175655.1 uncultured Clostridia bacterium
TGCCTGTATTGCTATAATATCATCAGCTTTCTGTATTTTTTTATTCTCATATTTTTCACGTACGATTTCAATATCTGATTTTTCATCAGATTCTTCCATGATTTCGTTTTCCTCATCATCGTTAATAATATTATTTTCTTCTTCAAACATAAAAAATCCCTCCTGTTAAACTTTATATTAAAATTCTATTGGGATTTTTATATATTTAGAACCTGTAAAAAACGGGCAGAATATCCGCCCGTTATATTTTATATTATTATGGGAGAAGTCTATTGATATCTCTCGGGAACATACTTGTCTGTCTTATATTTGAAAGATTAAGAAGTTTCATTACAAGTCTTTCAAGTCCTATTCCAAGACCGCCGTGGGGAGGAAGTCCGTATTTATGTGCTTCAAGATAATATTTAAAGTCATCAGGATTTAATCCTTGAGCTTTCATCTTGGCAACCTGTTCTTCATAATCGTGAATACGCTGACCACCACTTGTTATTTCAAGACCTCTGAAAAGAAGGTCAAACTTGCAGGCAAGACGTGGGTCATCCTTATCATTCATAGCGTAGAACGGTGGCTTTGACGACGGGAAATGTGTTACAAATATGAAATCACAGTTGAATTTTTCCTTTGCATATTCACAAAGTGATACTTCATCTTCTGGTTCAAGGTCAAGTTTATTTCCTGAACCCTTATCGCCTAAGATGTCTTTTGCTTCAAGGAGTGTAACACAAGGAATTTCATTTATTTCAGGAATATCAGCACCAAGTATTTCTATTTCATTCTGGTAATGTTCTTTTAAATATTCCATTACATATTTAAGCATAGCTGTTTCCATAGCCATAACATCATACATACTGTCAATATATCCCATTTCAAAATCAAGTCCGATATATTCATTTATATGACGTGATGTAGCGTGTTTTTCAGCACGATAAACAGGTGCAACTTCAAAAACTCTGTCAAAGAAAGCAACTGCAGTCTGTTTGTAGAACTGTGGTGACTGATTGAGGAAAGCGTGCTTGTCGAAATAATCAAGATGGAATATATTTGCACCACCTTCAGCTCCCTGTGCAACGATTTTAGGAGAATGAATTTCAGTAAAGTTCTCTTTAAGCATAAATTCCTTGAATCCGTTGCATACACCTTCCTGAAGCTTGAATATAGCTCGTTCATAAGGATTACGTAATGATACTGAACGGTTATTAAGATTAATATCAAGTGAGCAGTCAATCTTTTTCTTTGATACGTGAAGAGGATATTCATATGATGGATTTGATATGAGCTTGATTTCTTTCAATATGATTTCAATTCCATTTATACCCTTTTCGTTTTCTACAACAGTACCCTTTACTTTTATAAAGAATCCTTCTTTAAGACCGTCTATACTGTTCTTGCAGTTTTCTGATGAATATATAGTCTGAAGAGTGTATCTGCCTGTACGTACTATAATAAATGCAAAGTCACTCATCATTCTTATTTTATGAACACAGCATTCAAAATCAATATCCTTTCCGATATTGTCAAGAGCTGTTTTAATATCGAATTCCTTTTTAAGAATATCAGAACTTATCTGCTTGATATTATTCTTTACTGATGGTTTATAAGCATCAGGATTTGAATAGTTTTCCATATTGAGAACTTTTTCATCTTTTCCGGATTCTTTAATATCTTCTGATTCATTAATTTCTGATGTATTATTAGCATCATCAACGGAATTCAATTTCTTTTCAAGCTCTTCTTTTGCAATCTTAGGAGTGCATATACCTCTCAAAGCTTTTGTACACTGACCCATAATAAATCCGAATACTTTTTTCTCACCGTTTCTGTACTGTTCAACGGCAGATGCATTTTCAGCAAAAATTTTATCGAGAACTTCTGCAACCTTTTCCATATCATTTACGATAAGCATACCGTTTTCTTTCGCAAGGGTTTCAGCATCCTTACCTGTTTCAATCATAAGACGAAGAATTTTCTTTGCATCATTCTTTGAAATTTTTTCTGTATCAGCCATTTCAACAAGCTTTGCAAATTCATCAGAAGTGAAAGGCAGATTGTCAATCGAAACTTCACCAAGATTTACACGTCTGAGAAGTTCTACTATTATAAAGTTTGATATTGATTTAGGATTATTATATATATTTACAGACTCATCAAAGAAATCAGATACTTTCTTTGAATTTACAAGGATTTTTGCATCAGTTTCAGAAATTCCATACTGTGATACATATCTTGAAAGTCTTTTATGAGGGAGTTCCGGAAGCTTTGCCTTTATCTCATCAAGCATTTCATCTGTAAAATTAACCTGTAATATATCCGGCTCAGGGAAATAACGATAATCGTGGGCATCTTCCTTACTTCTCATTGAAGTTGTTTCGCCTCTGTTATCATTAAATCTTCTTGTTTCCTGAATTACCTTGAAACCCATATCAAGACGCTGTGACTGTCTCTTTATTTCATAATCAATCGCACGTCCTATTGATTTCAGAGAGTTTAAGTTTTTACATTCTGTTCTTGTACCGAATTCTGTAGCATCAGGTTTCATAACGGATACGTTTACATCACATCTGAGTGAACCTTCTTCCATTTTACAGTCACATACTCCTGCATACTGTAACAAAAGGCTTACTTTTTCAACAAATAACTTTGCTTCCTCAGATGATGAAATATCAGGCTCTGTAACGATTTCTATAAGAGGCACTCCGCATCTGTTATAGTCTGCAAGAGATACAGCATTAAAATCATCGTGTACAAGCTTTCCGGCATCTTCTTCAAGATGAATACGGTTAATTCTTATAGTCTTCTTACCTTTTGATGTTTCAATTTCAACAGCACCGTTTATACAGAGAGGTCTCTGAAGCTGTGAAATCTGATAAGCTTTCGGCAAATCCGGATAAAAATAGTTCTTTCTGTCAAAAACTGAAAATTTATTTATGTCACAGCCTAAAGCAAATCCTGCTTTTACTGCATATTCAACTGCTGTCTGATTTATTACCGGAAGAGTTCCCGGCATACCTGTACAAACAGGACAGCATCTTGAGTTCTGACTTCCACCAAATTCAGCGCTGCAAGTACAGAAAACTTTTGACTTTGTAAGAAGTTCAGCGTGAATTTCAAGTCCTATAACTGGAATATATGTTGACATATCTTAATTTACCACCCTTCCAAAATTGTTTCAATCCACACTGGCATTTTCAGGAATGTGACAATAATTTATATTATGGATTGCTTCGTGGCAATGAGGGATACCATTTCATTCCGCCCATCACTGTCGTTTACTTTATTTTACAATTCATCTTACCACCTAAAGAAGTGGAAAAATTCTTGTTTCTTTTCTTTTAAAGTACTGGCTGTACTGGATTGAACTGTTTTTCAAAGGCATCAGCAACTTTGATAATAACAGATTCATCAAACTGTTTTCCTACTATTGACATACCTATTGGCATACCTTTTGCGTCATATCCGCAGGTTGTAGAAATTGCAGGAAGTGATGCAATATTTACAGTAACAGTACATATATCAGCCTGATACATCTTTACAGGGTCTGAAATGCTTTCATCAGCCTTATAAGCAACTGTAGGAGTTGTAGGAGTCAAAATAACATCACATTTTTCAAAAATATCAGCATATTCAGCCCTTATCTTCTGACGGAGTGCCATAGCCTTTCCATAGTAAGCATCATAATAACCACTTGAAAGAGCATAGTTGCCGAGAAGAATACGTCTCTTTACTTCTTCACCAAATCCCTCGCTTCTTGAATTGCATATAAGCTCATTGAAGTTATCGCCCTTTGTACTTCTGTGACCATATTTTATACCATCATATCTTGAAAGATTTGAGGCAGCCTCTGCTGATGATATAAGATAATATGCTGATACTGCATATTTAAGGCTTGGCATACTACAATCAACAAGTTCAGCACCCATTGATTCATATATCTTTGCAGAATCCATTACTGCTTTTCTTACATCTTCATCGATACCCTCAGCATAAAATTCTCTTGGAATAGCAATTTTCATACCTTTGATGCCCTTACCGATTTCAGATGTATAATCCATAGTGGCAGACTTTGAAGCAGTACCGTCGTGAGGGTCATATCCAGCAATTGCATTTAATATTATACCGCAATCGTATGCATTTTTAGCTACTGGTCCTATCTGGTCAAGAGATGAAGCAAATGCAACAAGTCCATAACGTGAAACTCTGCTGTAAGTAGGTTTTAAGCCTGTTACTCCACAGAATGCTGATGGCTGTCTTATTGAACCGCCTGTATCTGAACCAAGTGCCGCAGTACAAAGTGAAGCGGAAACTGCTGCTGCTGAACCACCTGAAGAACCTCCCGGAACTCTTTCAATATCATATGGATTTTTTGTTTTTGCAAAAGCTGATGTCTGTGTAGAACCGCCCATTGCAAATTCATCCATACTAAGCTTTCCGAGCATAACTATATTTTTTTCTTCAAGTTTATTCATTACTGTTGCATTATAAGGCGGTACAAAATCCTCAAGCATTTTTGAGGCACATGTTGTTTTTACACCTTCAGTACATATATTATCCTTTATAGCCATAGGAATACCGCAGAGTAAATCTGCATCACCGGCATTAATTTTTTCCTGAGCCTTTTCAGCATCAGCAAAAGCTTTCTCTTCAGTTACTGTTATATAGCTTTTGATTTTGCCGTCATACTTTTTTATTCTGTCAAAATATTCACTTGTGAGTTCTTTAGCTGATATTTCTTTACTATCAAGCATTGAACGCAAATCTTTGATACTTTTTGAAGTAATATCCATATTATAATTATGACATCACGGATTTTTTTTAACTCCGTGAAAACTCCTTTCAATTAAATTATAAATTATTCAACAACCTTAGGTACAACAAAACAATTATTGCTGTTTTTCGCATTCTGAAGAATTTTTGCAGTCTCCATACTTGGTGCGGATATATCTTCTCTGAGGTCATTGAGGTAAACATTATGATTATCTGCAAGAGCATCATAAGTTATATCAATTTCCTTGATAGTATCCATAATTTCAATAATGCTTGTCATATCTTCTGCGGTTTTTTTAAGTTCATCATCAGAAAAAGCAAGTTTTCCAAGCTTTGAGAGATAAGATACCATTTCCAAATCCATAATAAAAGACCTCTTTTCCAAAAATAAAAATCAACATCAAATATTATATCATACTTTACAATTTTTTGCAAGATGTTTGCAAATATTTTCAAAAAAATAAGAGCGGATATGCTCCGCCCTGTTTTTTTAATTTATTCAGCTTTTGTTACTGTTTGATTACGTCTGTTAATAAGTTTTGGCTGGAGTGTTTCAACGCTTTCAGCAGTTATAATAACTTTTGATATACTTCCGTCAGAAGGAACATTAAACATAGTATCCATAAGGATTCCTTCTATGATTGAACGCAATCCTCTTGCACCCGTTTTCTGTGCAATAGCTTTCTGAGCGATTTCTTTAAGTGCATCTTCTTCTATTTCAAGTTCTATGTCGTCATAGGAGAAAAGCTTTCTATACTGCTTTATAAGTGCATTTTTAGGCTGAGTCATAATTTTTATGAGAGCATCTTCGTCAAGTTCTTCAAGAACGGTTATAATTGGAAGTCTTCCGACAAATTCCGGTACCATTCCGAACTTTACTAAATCTTTTGGAATAACATGCTTGAAGATATTTTCCTCAATGTCCTTTTTGACTGTCATATCACTTTCAAAGCCTATGGAAGTCTTGCCGATTCTTCTTTTTATAATCTTTTCAAGGCCATCAAATGCACCACCACATATAAACAATATATTCTGGGTATTTATCTGCACGCATTCCTGATTCGGATGCTTTCTTCCGCCCTGAGGAGGAACATTTGAAATTGTACCTTCAATAATTTTAAGAAGTGACTGCTGAACACCTTCACCACTTACATCTCTTGTAATTGAAGTGTTTTCAGATTTTCTTGCAATTTTATCAATCTCGTCTATATAAATAATACCTCTTTCAGCAGCTTCAATATCAGAATCAGCAGCCTGAATAAGACGTACAAGAACGTTTTCAACATCATCACCGACATATCCTGCCTCGGTGATAGTAGTAGCATCAGCTATTGCAAAAGGTACATTCAAAAGCCTTGCAAGAGTCTGTGCAAGGAAAGTTTTTCCGACACCTGTAGGTCCTAAAAGAAGTACATTACTTTTCTGAATTTCAACGCCATCATTTTTTGCATTAATTTCATTCTGACTTAAAATTCTTTTATAGTGGTTATATACTGATACTGCAAGAGAAATTTTTGCATTATCCTGACCGACAACATATTCATCAAGAAATTCTTTTATCTCACGAGGCTTTAAAAGACGGATTGAAGAATTTTTTTTACTTTTTTCGGACTTGGAGGACTTTTTTTCATTAACTTTCTTTGGAGGACCAAAAAGCATATTATAACAATAACATACGCATTCATCACAGATACTTATATCACCTGCTGAAAACATATTTCTTATTTCGTTTTCGCCTTTTCCACAGAAAGAGCATATTTTAAAATCGCTTCCTGTCATATATTAAACCTACCTTTTTGCTATAACTTTATCAATAAGACCATAATCACAGGCTTCCTGAGCATACATATAATTATCACGTTCAGTATCTCTTGTGATTTCTTCTATTGATTTGCCGGTATTTTCCGCAAGGATTTCATTCATCTTCTGTCTTGTTCTGACAAGGTGGTCGGAATGTATTTTTATATCTGTACACTGTCCGGAAAGTCCGCCTGAAATAAGAGGCTGATGAATCATAATTTCACTGTTTGGAAGAGCCATTCTCTTGCCCTTTGTACCTGCTGAAAGCAGAAAAGCTCCCATAGATGCAGCCATACCGATACAAATAGTAGAAACATCACATTTTATATACTGCATAGTATCATAAATAGCCATACCAGCAGTAATTGAACCTCCAGGGCTATTTATATAAAATGAAATGTCTTTTTCATTATCCTGACTTTCAAGATAAAGAAGCTGTGCAACAATAACACTTGCAGTAGCATCATTTACTTGGTCTGAAAGCATAATGATTCTGTCATTAAGCAGACGGGAATATATATCATAAGACCTTTCTCCTCTGCTTGTCTGTTCTACAACATAAGGTACTAAAACGCTCATTTTTTAATCTCCTTTCAGCATTTCAGAGTTTTCAAAATTAAAAAATTTAAAAATATGACATACTCCCCGCCTGAAAAGACGGGGAATTATCATTTATATCATTAGTAATATTGTCGGAATATGTAATTATTCTTCTGTAGTTTCTGCATTTTCTGCTTCAGCAGTTTCTTCAGAATTATCAATTACAGCACTTTCCTTAACAATTTCTATAGCCTTCTGTACTTTAAGGTCTTCCTTGTAATCATCAACAGGGATAAATCTCTTCATAACATCAAGAGTAACCTTATTTGCTTCAGCGATTTCAGTAAGACCAGCGTCAACTTCTTCATCAGAAATCTGAACATTTTCAAGTTCAGCAATCTTTTCAAGTGCAAGACGAAGTTTTACTTCATCAACAGCTCTTTCTCTATATGAATCTCTGAGAGTTTCCATATCCATACCAGTATACTGGAAATACAAATCAAGTTTCATGTCGTTCTGCTTAAGCTGATTTTCAAAAGCCTGAACAAAAGAATCTATTCTTCTTTCATACATACAGTTAGGAATAGGAGAATCAACTTTAGAAATAATTGAAGTCATAATGCTATTTTCAAAGCTTGCTTCAGCCTGATTATTTGCAGCATCTTCGAGCTTTGTTCTTATATCTGCTCTGTATTCTTCAACGCTTTCAAAATCTGTAGCATCCTTGATTAATTCGTCATCAATTTCAGGGAGTTCTTCAAAGCTGATAGACTTAATCTTACATTTGAATACAGCTTCTTTTCCAGCGTATTCTTCCATCTGATAAGTTTCAGGGAATGTAACATTTACATCAAATTCTTCATCAATGCTGTGACCTACAACCTGTTCTTCAAAACCAGGAATAAACTGACCACTTCCAAGACGAAGTGGATGGTCTTCACCTTTACCGCCTTCAAAAGCTTCTTCACCGAAGAAACCTTCAAAATCAAGAACAACTTCATCGTCCATCTGAGCTGGTCTGTCATCAACAGAAACTATTCTTGCATTTTTCTTTCTTATATTATAAATCTGAGCATCTATATCAGCATCAGTAATTTCCTTTACCTTCTTAGGAGCTTTGATGCCCTTATAATCGCTTATTTCGATTACAGGCTTAGTAACACATACAGCCTTTATTTCAAGACCTTCTTTTTTATCAATTGAAAGCACTTCAACAGATGGTCTATCAACAAGGTTAAGATTAAGTTCTCTGATAGCTGTATCAAGTTCAGCAGGAAGAAGACTGTTTATAGCATCTTCATAGAAAACACCTTCGCCATATTCTTTTTCGATAAGCTTTCTAGGTGCTTTACCCTTTCTGAATCCGTTAAGCTGGATTGATTTTTTCTGTTGCTGATAAATTTTTTCAACAGATGCTTCAAAAGTATCTGCATCAATAGCAATAATCACTTCTGTTGTGTTTACATCTGTTTTATTTGATGATTTTAAACTCATTTTAATAAATCCTCCGTTATTTTTGTAAATCAGTGTATTAACAATTATAACACAT
>CAMWNQ010000072.1 GCA_947175655.1 uncultured Clostridia bacterium
GCTATACTGCTGAACTTAACGGGAAAAAATGTAATATTTATAAATCTATGGATTCCTTTATTGCAGTAAAACTTGAAAACGGAAATTTTACTCTTAAACTTGCTTTTTTACCTCAGGGTTTTATATTTTCTTTGATTTTATCTGTTATTGGATTCATAATTCTTTTGATTTATCAGAAAAACTCATTGAAATTATCAAATTGTAAAAAGCTTACAAGCTTCTGTCTTAGTTTCTCTAAGTATATGTTTACTTTCTTGATGGTTGGAATCTGTTTTACAGGTCTTATTTTATGGGTAATATAATTAGGAAGAGGCATTGCTTAAATTTTTTATGTTTCTAAAGAAGGGATTTTTGAATGCAGATTATTTTTAATCAGACTGTTGTTATGTTTATACTTATTGTTACTGGCATTATATGCTTTAAAACAGGTATAATCACAAAAGCCGGTAACAAAGAACTTTCTAAGCTTGTATTATCAGTTGTAAATCCTTTGGTTATATTTATGGCTTATCAGGAAAAGGAATATAATTCAGAACTTGTGAAAAATCTTCTGATTGCTTTTGCAATTTCTTTAATATCTTTTATTATTGTTATTGCATTTGCATATATTTTAATACCTATGAAAGAAAACCGTAACAGAGAAATAGAACGATTTTCTGTTATATATTCAAATTGTGGTTTTATGGGTATTCCTCTTATACAAGCTGTTCTCGGAAGTACTGGAGTATTTTACCTTACAGCATATCTTACAGTCTTTAATTTTGCTATATGGACTCACGGCATTATACTTTTATCTGGCGAAAAAAATTTAAAGAATGTATTGAAAGTATTGTATTCACCTGTTATATTATCTATAGTTCTTGGTGTTATTCTTTTCTTTCTTAATATCAAGCTTCCGTCAATTATATCTGAGGCATTGAATTTTATCGGTAATCTCAATACTCCTTTGGCTATGATTGTTGCTGGCGTAACTATAGCAGATACAAATATATTAAATCTTCTTAAAAAGAAAAGAATTTATTATGTTTCTATTGTTAAACTGTTTATCATACCTGCATTGATTACTATTCTTCTTGCTCTTCCAGTACTTCCTGACATAGATTCAGAAGTGAGAATTGCTATTATTATCGCAGTTTCCGCACCATCTGCTACTATGTGTACTCTTCAATGTATAAGGCTTGGAAAGGATTCTCTTTATGCTTCTGAGATATTCGCATTTACTACTGTTTTTTCAATTTTAAGCCTTCCTTTGGTTATACAATTTGACCAAATAGCAAATAATTTGTTGAAATGAAATTGTTTAATTATACAAAAAATAAAAAAGTGGTAAGAAATAGTTTGAAAAATTGATTTTATATGTTATAATATCTATGTTAAGTTTTATTTACTAGTGGAAAAGTATTAAAATTAAACGACTGGTTATAGTATATTTGTAATTTATTATAACTTAGAGTATTATTTCCGGTTGGAAGAGAGGAAAATTTTTATGGAAAAATGTGGAATAAGCAAACTTGATTTAAAAAGAAGAAACAGAATGCAAATTCTCCGTGTAATCAGAGAATTAGGTCCGATTTCAAGAGTTGATGTTGCTTCTGAACTTCATATCACTAGAGCTGCTGTAACAATCATTACTAATGAAATGATTGAAGAAGGTGTACTCGTTGAAATAGGCGAAGCTCCTGTAAATATTGAAAAACTCCAGAAAGGCAGACGTAAGATTCTTATTGGTATTAATGAAAATTATAAATTTGCTCTTGGTGTTACTATTGAAGAAAACGAAGTAAATATAGGTCTTTCTACTCTTAATGGTGCCGTTCTTGATAAGGCAACAATGCCTATTGATGACAAGACTATTACAAAAGATATTATTGCATATATTGCACGTCAGTGTACTGAAATGATGGCTAACAGCTGTCTTAAGAGAGACAAAATTCTTGGTCTTGGTATCGGTATTGTTCCTTCTATGTGGGGCAGACTTAAAATCTTCTATAAAGACGGTGTTCTTGATTTTTCAAGTTTTATTGGAAAAATTAAAAATGCTGGTGTTGAATTTGAAATTAACTGTGGTAATGCTATAGGACTTCTTGCACTTGCAAGCAATGATTTTGAAAATTACAATGGTTATCAGTCAAATCAGGTATTTATTAACTATGGCAATCAGATAAATATGGCTGTACTTAATAAAAATGTACTTTCTGATGATTATATGTCATATACATATACTGTTGAAAAGATGATTGTTCATCCTAACGGCAGAAAAATTGACGGTTATCCTGATGGTTCTGTTAAAGCTGAACTTTCAAAGGTTTCTGTTATGAATGCTTTTGCTGAAGTTTATTCAAAAGAAAAGACTCCTGTTCTTTTTGAACAGACTAATGGAAATAAAGCAAATATTTCCATAGATGCTATTACTAATGCAGTTCTCAGAGGTGAAGAACCTGTTGTAAATATAGTAAACAGAGTTTTAGAAGGATTTGCTGTTCTTCTTAATAACCTTGCTTGTGCTAATTTTGCACAGAGAATTATTCTTAATAATATTGAACTCTCAGACAAACAGCTTGATTTCTTCAAGAGAGGTATTGCAAAATATGCGAGTGAAGATATTGCCGACAAAATAGTTTTAAGCAAGCTCGATAGAAAATGCAGTTTTCAGGGCGGTTGTTCTTTAATTATTCAGAATGCTTTCTATTACAGGGGCGGTATGCGTAACTAATATTTCCCATAATTAAAATTTAAGGCAGTGCTTTAAAAATAAGCGCTGCCTTTTTATTTATATTTATTTTATTTTCCAGATATTTTCTGCATAATCTAAGATTGTACGGTCTGAACTGAATTTGCCTGCATTGCACATATTAATCCACTGTTTCTTTGCAAAGTCAAGTCTGTTTGAATTATAATCATTGTTTGCTTTGAGTTTTGCTTCAACATAGCTTTCGAGGTCTCCGAGGAGATAATAATGGTCGGGTTTATGCCAGCTTGCACCGTCAAGAAGTGAATAATAAAGCTCCCTGAAATCTCCTGAACCACCATCTGATACTGTACCATCAATGAGAGTTGAAACAACACGCTGTATCTTCTTGTTTTCTGCAAAGATTTTACGGCTTTCATAATTCGGAACTATTTCTGCAAGTTCTTCGACTTTTGCGCCAAATATATAATTATTTTCTTCTCCGGCTTCTTCAACTATTTCAACGTTTGCACCATCATAAGTTCCAAGAGTAACCGCACCATTAAGCATAAGTTTCATATTTCCTGTACCTGATGCTTCTGTACCTGCTGTTGAAATCTGTTCTGATATGTCAGCACCTGCAACGAGTTTTTCAGCATATGATACATTGTAGTTTGATACAAATACTACTTTTATAAGCTTTTTTACTTCTTCATCCTGTTCAATTATTCTTGCTATTTCATTGATAAATTTTATAATAGCTTTTGCTCTTCTGTATCCCGGAGCTGATTTTGCACCGAATATAAAAGTTGTAGGAGCAAAATTCTTTATAGAACCATCTTTAATTCCATTATAGATATAAAGTATTGAGAATGCATTGAGAAGCTGTCTTTTATATTCGTGGAGTCTCTTAATCTGAATATCAAAGATGCTGTTTGCATTGATTGAAGAACCTTCCTTTTCATTGATGAAATCAGCAAGTTGGTTTTTCTTTATCTGTTTTATTTCAATGAATTTATTCAGTACATTTTCATCATCTGCATATTTTTCAAGCTGTTTAAGTGCTGTAAGGTCTGTAATCCAAGAATCATTTCCAAGAAGTTCTGTTATATATCCTGAAAGTTCACGGTTACAGAGGGCAAGCCAGCGTCTCTGAGTGATGCCGTTTGTTTTGTTCTGGAATCTTTCCGGATATATTTTATACCAGTCTGCAAGAGCTGTATTTTTTAATATTTCAGTGTGTATTCTTGCAACGCCATTTACATATGATGATGCATATATAGCCATATGTGCCATATGAACAAGTCCGTTGTTTATAATCTTCATACTCTGGATTTTAGATTTTTCTACACCTGATGAATACATATCTGAAATGAATTTTTCATTAATCATTATTATGATTTCATAAACTCTTGGAAGAAGATTTTCAACAAGTCCACAGTTCCATTTTTCAAGAGCTTCTGCCATTATAGTGTGATTTGTATAGTTGAATATCTTCTGTGACATCTCAAATGCTTTTTCAAAGGAATAACCGTGTATATCCATAAGTTGTCTTATAAGTTCAGGAATTGAGATTACAGGGTGTGTATCATTGAGCTGTATAGTAACCTTTTCAGGAAGTGTATCAAGTGTGCCATATTTTTCAAGATGATATTTTAATATATCTGTAAGTGATGCACAGCAGAAGAAATATTGCTGTTTAAGACGAAGTTTTTTACCTTCATTTGTATCATCATTAGGATAAAGAACCCTTGAAATATCTTCAGCAAATATTTTTTCTTTTGATGCTTCAAGATAATTCTGATTATTGAATGTGTTAAAATCAAATTCATTTATTGGTTCTGCCTGCCATAAACGGAGAGTACCGATATTTTTTGTCTTAGCTCCTATGATTGGCATATCATAAGGTACTGCCTTAACACTCTGTCCGTTATAGTTTATTATTACTGTGTCTTCTTCGTGTCTTACTGACCAGAAATCGCCATATTTTGTCCAGTCATCAGCTTCTTCGCACTGGAATCCGTTCACTATTGACTGCTTGAAGAGTCCATATTTATAGCGTATTCCATAACCATCAAGAGGAAGTGAGAGAGTAGCTGCACTGTCAAGGAAACAAGCTGCAAGTCTTCCTAAGCCACCATTTCCAAGGGCAGCATCTTCTATTTCTTCAAGTTCAGAAAGTGAACGTCCGAATCCATTGAAAATTTCTTCAGCGTCATCATAAATTCCAAGACAAAGAAGATTGTTGTAAACAGCACGTCCTACAAGAAATTCCATTGAAAAATAGCAGGCACGTCTTTTGCTTAAATGTTCTTTTTTGCTGTTGTTCCAGTCACTGTGAATAATTTCAACAACTGCCTGTGCCAAAGCATTGTGAAGCTGCTGAGGAGTAGCTTTTGAAGGTGCTACCGGCAGTTTCTTAAGAAGTATTTCCATTAAAACTTTTTTGTCCATAATTACCTCCGGGTTAATATATTTTAAAACAGTTTTTAGACTGTTTTTTTATCTGTTATAAATTTTGTTGAGCTTTTTTATCTTTGATGCAAGTTTTGGGGTGAAGTCAGATTCAAGAGTTCTGAACTGCCAGTTTATTCCAAGAGTTGAAGGGGTATTCATTCTTCCTTCTGCCGGACTGCCAAGGAAATCCTGTATTTGTGCTACGGCAGTATCTGCAACGCTTCCCCAAGCTGATTTTATAATTGCATATGGTATCTTTTCGACTTTTTTTACTCCAAGATATTTTTTCGTGAATTTAAGATTTTTTGAACTTAATCCCTCAATCCAGCCTATTAGAGTTTCATTATCATGAGTTCCAGTGTATGCAAAACAGTTTGTAGATGTGAAATTATGTGGTAAGTTTTCATTTTTTCCGTTGTCAAATCCAAACTGAAGCACTTTCATTCCCGGATATCCTACATCATCAAGCATTTTTCTTACTTCAGGCGTGATAAATCCCAAGTCTTCAGCGATTATATTTAAATTACCTAATTTTTCTTCTGCCATTTTAAATAATCTTGAATTAGGGCCTTTTCTCCATTCTCCTATTTCAGCTGTTTCATTGCCATAGGGTATTGCATAATAACTTTCAAAACCTCTGAAATGGTCTATACGAACTATATCATATACTTTTGATGCAAATTCTATTCTTCCAATCCACCATCTGTAACTTGTTTTTTTATGATATTCCCAATCATAAAGAGGATTTCCCCATAACTGACCTGTCGGTGAAAATTCATCAGGAGGACAGCCCGCTACATCTATAGGTTTTTTATTTTTGTCAAAATAGAAAAGACTAGAGTTTGCCCAAGCTTCAACGCTGTCATAAGCACAGTAAATCGGAATATCTCCTATTATTTCAATACCGCTTGTATTGGCATATTTTTTTAATCTGAACCACTGTTCATAAAATTTGAACTGTATAAATTTAAAGAAATCTATCTCTTCTTTGAGGTCTTTTTTTGCTTTTGCTATTGCACTTGCATTACGCATAGCAAGTTTTTCATCCCATTCATACCAAGCCTTACCGTCATTTTTAAACTTTAATGCCATAAATAAAGCATAGTTTGAAAGCCAGAATTTATTTTTTTCTATAAATTCACGATATTCTGGATTTTTCTTTGACTTGAATCTTTTAAATGCTATTTTAAGCACATCAAAACAGTGATTATAAATTTTATTATAATCTACATGGCGTTCATCTGAATCCCAGTCAATATCTTCATAGTCAATTTTTTCAAGAAGTCCTTCATCTTCAAGCATTTCAAAATCGATAAAATATGGATTTCCTGCATTGACTGAAAATGACTGATATGGTGAATCTCCATAGCTGGTAGGGGAGAGGGGAAGAATCTGCCAGCACTTTGTACCTGATTCCTTTAAAAAGTCTACAAAGTTATAAGCTGATTTTCCAAGCTTGCCTATTCCGTATTCTGACGGCAGACTGGAAATATGCATTAAAATACAGCTTTTTCTCATAGAAAAATAACACTCCATTTCTTGAATTTTTTATTTCTTTTATTTAAAGTTTTTAATTTTAAATAAATGTATATAATTTTGATTTAATGTATATAATAAAAGCGTAAAATTATGGTCGAGGAGGTAAGCGATGAAAACTGCAGAACGCTCAATTTCTTTTCTGATGGGCTTTTTTATATACAGTCTTATCGAGATTCTTAACAGGGGCTATACTCACTGGACAATGGCACTCACAGGTGGTATGGTACTTATGACACTTTATGAGATAAACAGAAAATCAGCTATGACATTAGTTAAAAGCTGTTTTATCGGAGCTTTATTTATAACTTCAACTGAATTTAGTGTTGGTATAGTAGTCAACAAAATTTTTCAGTGGAATGTCTGGGATTATTCTGAAGTGCCTTTAAACGTTATGGGACAGATTTGTCTGCCGTTTACTTTTTTATGGTTTATGCTTTGCATTCCTGCATATTTTCTTTGCAGGTTTATCCATAACAGATTAAGAGCAGAATGTTTTTCCTGATTTCTTGATTTTTAAATGCCCTAATGGTATATTATATCACAAAACATCAAAATAATCAATAATAAAATGTAAACAAAGGGGATATTAAGGAAATTTTTACCTTAAAATCCCTTTTGCTTTAATTTTTTTGTTATATCTACATAAAATTCACGTACATCAAATCCCTTTATATTTTCACGGAAAAGGTCTATCATATCACCATGTGATATTCCTCTTCTGTATTTGTTTTTTATGAGCGTAAAATTTTCACCGTGTCTTGCGGATTCCACCCATACAAGACCATCACTTTTTCCATTGCATTTTTTTATAAAAAGATATCCTATATTAAGTGGTATTCCGGCTGAAAAGAAATTTTGCATTTCTGACATATAGCTTTCATAATAAACATAAGGCGAATCAGGAACATTTTCATTAAATATCTTGCAAGATGATGATTTTAAATCCTCAACACCTGCAAGAAAATCTGGAGAATTATCACCAAGTTTTGAAAATATACTGTTATATTTTCCTGCTATAAAGTTAACTATTCCTTTGGGAAATGTTTTTAACAGATTTTCAACAAAATCACAGCCGTTATGTGGTGTATTAATAGTTATCAAAGATGCTACATATTTATCCATTCCAAGCTTACTTATTGCATATCTCGAATCAAGACCTCCTTTTGAATGTGCTATTATATTTACTTTCTTTGCACCGGTTTCAGCTATGACTTCAAGAATTCTGTCCTTTAATTCATCTGCACTCTTTTCGATAGATTTCGCTGACTGTTGATTTCCATAGTATATTCTTGCTCCGTTTGTAATCAGTGCTTCTGGTATTCGTCCCCAGTAGTTGAAAAACTGCCAGTCACGGAAAAATATACCGTGTACCATTAATATCGGATATTTTGTATTGCATACCGAGTTCTTTGCACGGGCATTTTCGATTTCAAGACGTGACATCTCAAAATAAAATTCACGTCTTCCGGTTTTATAGAAGTATCTGAATATTACTATATTTAATATTGGTATGTACCAGCCAAAAAAAAGAAATATATACCATATAACTTTTATTTGTTTTGATTTTAATACTGTTTTAAATATTCCTACAAACATTATCACAAATAAAAAAAGAGTTGCAAACAGAGAATTCAACAATGTTATTAAAGCTGTGATATCTGTTTTAATATAGATTATTACTGTAAGAATTATCTCTAATATCAAAGTATATCCAGAAAACATTATCAAATTGCAACCATGATTAAGTTGTTTTAGTCTTTTGGAATCTTGCGAGATTTTTGGTGCTTTATATAGCGTAAAAAAGTAGAAAAAAGTTGAAATTGCAGTTATAGTTATTCTTGCAGTGTCTCTTATACGCATCTCCGAGCCCACGAGACCGTACTAGATCTCGTATGCCG
>CAMWNQ010000073.1 GCA_947175655.1 uncultured Clostridia bacterium
GATAAAAACGCTATGGAACAATATCGTCAGGAGATGATGAGACTCTATGGAAAAAGTACAATTAAAAATGAGGAACCTCCTAAAAGTTCTGTAAATTTAAATCCTGAACCAAAACCGGAACAGCCAGAACAGGAAAAAGTAAAAGAAGAAAATAATAATAATGATATTATTAACAATACAGAAAAAAATGAAGAGAACAGAAACAATGAAAATATATCTAATTCTGATTTGAATCCTTCAGATTTAAATGAAGAAAATATGAAAAATAATATAGATGAAAAATATCCTGACCCTGTTATAGATGAAATTCTTAAAAAGCCTGATGAAATATTCAATGATGCTGAATATAACAAACGAAAAAAATATGACAGTATAGGCTGGATTTCAGTAGATGTAAGAACAGGTGAAAATGCATCACCAGTTCAAGGAGCATCAGTTATAATAACTTCTATAGCAGACGGCAATCTTATCTTCAAGGCAACACGTACAACAGATGAAAGCGGTCAAATAAAAAAAATAGCTCTTCCTACACCATCTGTAAAGCTTTCAATGGATTCTGAAAATAATATAAAACCTTATTCAACATATGACATAAATGTATATGCTGACGGTTTTTTCAGAGAAAGAAGTATAGATGTACCCGTTTTTTCTGGTATAACATCAGTTCAGCAGTTTAATATGGTACCTGTTCCGCTGTATATGTCCGAAAATGATGAGAATATTACATATTATAATCAAGAACCGGAAATGAAATAATCAAATAAAGGAGACTTAATAATGCTTACAGGAGAACCTTATATACCTGAAACAATAACAGTACATCTTGGCCCTCCGAATTCAAATGCACAGAATGTAACTGTAGACTTTATGACATATATAAAAAATGTCGCATCTAGTGAGATATATCCTACATGGCCTGAATCTTCTTTAAGAGCAAATGTATATGCAATAACAAGCTTTGCACTTAACAGAATATACACAGAATGGTATCGTTCAAGGGGCTATGATTTTGATATAACATCATCTACCCAGTATGACCAGAAATTTATAAACAACCGTGAAATATTTGACAGCATCAGCATTATTGTTGATGATATATTTTCAAATTATGTCAGAAGACAAGGAAGTATTGAACCTCTTTTTACTGCTTTCTGTAATGGCACTACTGTAACCTGTGACGGTCTTTCACAGTGGGGAACTGTATCACTTGCTGAAAGAGGATATACTCCTTATGAAATACTTAAATACTATTATGGAGATGATATTGAAATAGTAAGAAATGCACCAGTAAGAACTCGTACCCCCTCATATCCGGGAATAGAACAACAGGAAGGAATGGCAGGAAACGATATAAAAACTCTTCAAATACAGTTAAACAGAATATCAAGAAACTATCCAGCAATTCCAAAAATAAACCAGACAGATGGAATCTTTGGAGCTTATACAAGAGAGGCAGTATTAAAATTTCAGGAGATTTTTAATCTTCAACAAACCGGAATTGTTGATGAAGCAACATGGTATAAAATAGCATATATCTATACAAGCGTAAAAAGACTTGCAGAACTTGGTTCAGAAGGAGTTTCATTTGAAGATACAGAAAAGAAATTTGCAAATGAACTGAAAATAGGAATGCAGGGATTTGAAATAAGAGAAATTCAATATTATTTGTCAGTAATTGGAGCATATTATGATGCAATTCTTCCTGTTGATATTACAGGATATTTCGGAGAAGAAACTGAACAATCAGTAAAATCATTCCAACAGGTTTTTGGCCTTCCTCAAACCGGAATTGTTGATAGACAGACATGGAATGACCTCTACAGAGCATATGCTGGCATCGTTGAATCTGTACCGTTTGATGACGAATCAAGCGTGATTCTTTATCCGGGAACAATTCTGAAAGAAGGTTCAAGCAGTGATTATGTAAGAATACTTCAGCAATATCTTTCATACATAAATCAGACATATCCAGACATTCCGGCTGTAAACAACACGGGATATTTTGGACCTCTTACACGTCAGTCAGTAATGGCATTCCAGAGACGATACGGTCTTGCACCTACGGGAATTGTAAATGGTGCATTATGGAATGATATAACTGGGCTTTATTCAGATTTGCGTTATGGTATGGATAAAAGACCATATCAATCACCTGGATATACCATATCTTCAGAAAATTAAATTCAAAATTTTAAAAGGAGTTTTTTATTATGCCTTATAATCCCCGACAAAGAAAAAACAATATAAGAGAAATTCAACGTTATCTTCAGGGCATATCATATTTTAACGATAAAATTCCACTTATTATTCCGGACGGATTCTTTGGAAAAGAAACAGAAAATGCTGTAAGAGCATTTCAGAGAGAATATAGAATTACTGAAACAGGTACTGTAAATCATGAAACATGGAATAAAATAGTATTTGTATACAGAAACCTAGTCGATTCAAATCCGCTGGCTTTAGATGTTTTTCCCTCAAGAAATTATATCATTCAAACAGGAGATACAGGAATGATTGTATATATAATACAGTCTATTCTTTATGCTATGCACTCACAGTATGACAACTTCCCTGCAATTCAAGTAAATGGAATCTATGATAATGTTACTTATCAGGCAGTAAAATTCTTTCAGAATCTTGCAAATCTTCAGCAAACAGGAAAAGTTAATAACCATACTTGGAATGCACTTGTTGCGGTAACACGTCATTTAACATAATTAACAATATTCCTGTTTTTTGAAAAATATCTTATTTAGTATTGACAAAAACGGAAAAAAAAGTTATAATACAGTTGAGGAGAAAGCAGAAAGCTTTCTCATATTCTAAGAAATCAAGGCTTTTATGTCATAATTTCAAAGAATAATATTTATTATTCAATATCATGTGAAAGCATGTGAATTGAAACAAAGTAAAATATAGGAGGAAAATAAAATGTCATTGACAAAAAATCCAAATGTTTTAAAATGGGTTGACGAGATGGTAGCTCTTACAAAACCTGACAAGGTTGTATGGATTGATGGTTCTGAAGAACAGCTCAACGAACTCAGAAAAGAAGCTATCGCAACAGGTGAAATGATTGAACTCAATCAGGAAAAACTTCCAGGTTGTCTTTATCACAGAACACAGCCAAACGATGTTGCCCGTGTAGAAGACAGAACTTTCATCTGTACAAAGAAAAAAGAAGATGCAGGCCCAACTAATAACTGGATGGATCCTCAGGAAATGTATGCTAAGCTTACACCTATGTATGATGGTGTTATGAAGGGCAGAACAATGTATGTTATTCCTTATTCAATGGGTCCTATTGGTTCACCTCTCGCTAAAGTAGGCGTTGAAGTAACTGATTCTATCTATGTTGTTCTCAATATGGATATTATGACAAGAATGGGCGTTAAGGCTTTTGAAAACCTCGGCGATACTTCAGATGACTTCGTAAGATGTCTCCACTCAAAGGCTGACGTAGATCCAGAAGGCAGATATATTGTACAGTTCCCAGAAGATAATGCTATCTGGTCAATCAATTCAGCTTACGGCGGAAACGTTCTTCTTGGAAAGAAGTGCTTTGCTCTTCGTATAGCATCATTCCAGGGTAAAAATGAAGGCTGGATGGCTGAACATATGCTCATACTCGGCGTTAAGAAACCAAATGGCGAAGTTAAGTACATCACAGCTGCATTCCCATCAGCTTGCGGAAAAACTAACCTTGCTATGCTTATTCCTCCAGAAGGATACAAGAAAGACGGTTACGAAGTATTCACAGTTGGTGACGATATAGCTTGGATGAAACAGGGCGATGATGGCAGACTTTATGCTATCAATCCAGAAAACGGATTCTTCGGTGTTGCTCCTGGTACTAACGAAAAATCAAACTATAATGCTCTTGCAACAACAAGAAAGAATACAATCTTTACAAACGTTGCTATCAATAATGATGATATGACTGTATGGTGGGAAAAACTTGACAAGAATCCACCTGTAAATGCTACAGAATGGAAGGGTGCAAAGGTAAACGGCGTTGAATATACAGCAGAAGGCAATAACCTTGCTCATCCTAACTCAAGATTTACAGCACCAGCTATAAACTGCCCTTGCATTTCACCTGAATTCGATAACCCACAGGGTGTACCGATTTCTGCAATCATCTTCGGCGGAAGACGTGCTTCAACAACTCCTCTCGTATATCAGTCATTTGACTGGACACACGGAACTTATATCGGTTCTGCTGTTTCATCAGAAACAACAGCTGCTGCTACAGGTGCTGTAGGTGTACTTCGTCACGACCCAATGGCTATGAAACCGTTCATTGGCTATAATGTTGGTGACTACTGGGCACACTGGCTCGAAATGGGCGAAAAGCTCGGCGAAAATGCTCCTAAGATTTTCAATGTTAACTGGTTCAAGCAGGACGAAAACGGTAACTTTATGTGGCCTGGTTTCGGCGACAATATGAGAGTTCTTGACTGGATTATCAAGAGATGCGAAGGCACTGTTGATGCTGTTGAAACTCCTATCGGATTCCTTCCTAAGGCTGAAGACATCAACCTTAACGGAATTGAAGATGAAGTTACACCAGAAATCCTCGATAAGCTCCTTGCAGTTGATAAAGACCTCTGGAAGAAAGAAATCGCTGAAATGAGAAGATACTACAACGAAGATATTTCTGCTAAGGGTGGAAGAGTTCCTGAAGCTCTTATGGAAGAACTTAATAAAATTGAAAGCAAGCTTAACTAATATAATTATTTAAAACAATAATATGCCCACCTGAAAAAGGTGGGTATTTTTTTATCTGATTTTATAATATTATAATATGAAAATAATGCAATATAACCAAATACACAATAAAATTTAAAAAGTTATGGACAAAATAAACAAAATGTGATATAATATATTTATATGTTATCGATTAATATGTATTAAGAAAGGAGCTATTAATGATTTATGAAAAATCGTGCGGTGCTATAGTACACAGAAGATTTCACGGAAATATTCAGATTCTTCTTATAAAGCATATAAACAGTGGTCACTGGTCATTTCCAAAAGGACACGTTGAAGAAAATGAAACTGAAACCGAAACTGCAAGACGTGAAATAAAAGAAGAAACTGCTATTGATGTTATAATAGACCCGACTTTCAGAGAAACTGTTACCTACTCCCCAAGGCGTGATACTTTAAAAGTTGTTGTTTATTTTCTTGCAAAAGCAAGAAATGTTAATTTTTCACCGCAGGAAGATGAAATATCAGAAATAAAATGGGTCGATATATCTTATGCAACACGTCTTCTTACCTACGAAAATGATAAGACAATAGTCGCTAAAGCTAAAAATATAATAAAAAAAAATTATTAAAGACGGATACTTTCTCCGTCTTTAATAGTTTATACTCAAAATATATTGTAGATCGTTGGAATTTCACTTTTATTAAAATGAATAAGTATATTTTTCAGTTCTGCAAGTTCAGCACTAAGTTCATCATTTTCCATTTCAATAAGCGGAATTATTCTTATATAACAGTTTTCTATTTCTGAAAGTTTATCACCCCTAATCATAAAAATTGCCTCATTGTGAAATTTTTCCCACTTTTCATTGAATTCAACGGCATATTCAAGAGCTTTTTTGTTATTTCCAGAATTGACTTCTGTTTCTGTAAGTTCCACAAGATTTATTAATTTCTTACAGTTTGCAGAAGTTCTGATATTAAAAAATATGCTCAAACCAATCATAGCCAGAAGTATACAGAAACTTATTCTTACTCTTTTCATAATTATCTCGGAGTTTCCTTTCCTATAAGGTTATTTTCTATAATATAATACTTACCATTTCTATCAGCAGTCATAATAAATATATCTTCAATCTTTATTTTTTTCTCTTTCAGAATACTGTCAAGCCAGCTTTTCTGATGATTCGTGTTTTCCAATGATTTTTCAAGAAGTATTCCGTCTGATATTATAACCTGTGGTGGATCTGATGCCTTTAATTTTATACCCATATCTTTTCTGTTCGGGGTTTCATATTCAGGCTTTTTTAATACAGACAAAATGCCCGTAGTTTCAACTATGGCAAACTGAACTTCTTCAATATCAAATATATTATTTCCTCTGAGAGCCGTCATAAGGTCATCGACAGAAAAACGCAGTGCATTCATAATTTCACGGTCTATTTTTCCATTTGTTATAATTATTTTAGGTCTGCCTGATACTATGGCACGTACACGCTGAGATTTAAGCGTAATCCATGACATTATAACCTCAAAGCATACAAGGGCAATTACAGGAGTTATGCCAACAATAAGAGGTATATTTAAATCCTCTAATACAAGAGTGGCGATATTTGATACAAGAATTGTTATAACAAGTTCTGAAGGTTGTAATTCTCCAAGCTGACGTTTTCCCATAAGTCTGACCGCAAAAATAACTGTTATATATAAAATTGCTCCACGTATAAGAACTATACTCATTTTTTACCTCCGACTTTTATTTTATGGTATTTTTCCCCGTTATCAGAAAAATATGCAAAAAAAATTGATACTCACAAGACTTCTCAGCCTGATGAGTATCAATAAAGAGAGATAAGAAATAAACATTAATAAATATGCTTCCGCACAATACAAAATAATTAATATTATTTTGTACCAGTTAAATTCCATTCAGTTTTCTGAATGTACTAACGATAATATCAGCACAAAGCTCGTCACCAAGTTCTGCACTGTTCAGGCAAAGTTCGTACTGGTCTTTATCCTGCCAGACCCTCCCTGAATTTGAATTATAAAAAGTTTCACGTCTTTTATCAGCTTTTCTGAGAAAAGTTTCGGCTTTTTTAGGTTCAACGCCGTAATCTTCAACAGCACGTTTTATACGTTTTTCCTTATTACCATATATAAAGACACTGAAACAACCTTCGTCTTCAAGTATATAATTACCGCATCTTCCAACAAGTACAAAATTTTCCTGTTGTTTAGCGAGATTTCTTATAATATCACTTTCCATAATAAAAACCTTGTCGGAAAGAGGAAGGCTTTCTTCATATGATTTAGAAGTATTGGACGCTAAAAGCAATGAATAAAGAAAACTTGTAGGAACATTTTCTTCAGCAGTTTCAAGGGATTCTGTAGGAAGACCACATTTTTCAGCAGTCATTTCAAGAATCTGACGATTATAGCAAGGTATTCCGAGTTTTTCAGAAACAAGCTTGCCGATAACACTGCCTCCGCTTCCATATTGCCTTTCTATTGTAATAATCCTTTTCTTCATATATAAACTTCTCCAACAATAAATAATCTTTAATATTATTATAGCATATTTTATATAAAAATCAATACATTATTGAAAATAATTTACGATATGCACAAAAATCAGCAGTTTGCACAAAGTTATATTTAAATATATGTGTATATTGCCTAATTATTTTTTTTTCATTGTAAACAGAAAAAACGCAACAATAAAAGTCAAAATTACTGACAAAAGACTTGGAAACCAAGTGACTGCCATAGGAAGTCCCTCTGTATTCATACCATAAAAACTGTATACTATTGTAGGAATAGCCATTATAATAGTTATGACAGCAAGTCGCCACATAACAAAGTTAAGATTATTTGATATTACATATGAAAAAGCATCCATTATTCTTGAAAGAATACTTGAATAGATATTCGACATATCAATAGCCTGTTTTATCTCAATCAAAACATCATCAAGCAAATCCTGATCTTCATCATAAAGTTTAAGTACACGCCCACGCTGTATTTTTTTAATAGTAACCTCATTAGCTTTAAGAGATGTTGAAAAATATACAAGGGATTTTTCAAGTTCAAGCAGCTGCATTATAATTTTATTTTTCATAGCATCGTGGAGTTCCTGTTCTGCTCTGGACGATATTTTATCAATCTGTTTAAGATATATAAGAAAAAGAGTGATAATTCTAAGTAAAATCTGAAGAACAAATCTTGTTTTAAGGTTAGTAGTAATATTTTTTATTATACCTGATGATGCTTCATCAATAATACGACTGTTCTTAACTGATATTGTGAATACATAATGTTCAGTAATTATGATGCCAATAGGTATGGTATAAAATGAAAGATTTCTGTCATCATCTACTTCTGAAATAGGTGAATCCACAATTATAAGAGTCTGATTATCCTCACGTTCTATACGGGAAGTTTCTTCGTCATCAAGAGAAGATTTAACAAATCCACTGTCAAGACCATAATCGTCAATAAGTTCTTTTATTTCCTGTGGATTTGGGTCAACAACAGAAATCCAGCAACCGGAAACAGGTTCATTGATTTCAGTTATTTTCTGCTCAAAAGTCTTATAAAATTTTATCAATATTATATATTCTCCTTTCGCCATAAACAAACAGCGAAAAAAGAAATAACTAAATTCGCTGTCATTTTCACAAATTTAATATATGCCCATAGGGGTCAGAAGTCATAAAATTTCGCCTCCCCAAAAAAATATTATAC
>CAMWNQ010000074.1 GCA_947175655.1 uncultured Clostridia bacterium
GTAGTTTTCTACAGTACTGTAAAGAAAAATGAAATAAACAAAGATGAAAATACGTTCAATATTTTTGATATGGAAATAAAAATTTTTGAATAGCAAAAATAAAAAAGCGGGCATTTTTAATGCCTGTTTTATTTTTATGTTAAATTTTAAATATGGAATAAAAACTGAAAACGGTGAGATAATATTATTAATATCGCAGAGGAGGTTTTCATTATGGAAGAAAACATAAAAATTTATCTTCCTCCATCAAAAAAGAGAATTCCGGAATACTCAGATGACGAGGAAGTAAAAATTTATGTATCAAAAAGCATTCAAGGGCGGACATAACCGCCCGTTTTTTTGTATTCAGTTTCTTACAGTCAGTTTTCCGATAATTGAGAATATAATAAAAAATACTGCATTTACTATTACTATGCTTGCCCCTGGAGTCGTATTCATAAGAAGTGACATAAACATACCTATCAGAAAACTTGTAACTGATATAAGAGCAGATATTATTACAACTCCCCTGAAACTCTTACATACTCTCATTGCCGTGAGTGATGGTATTACTATAAGACTGGATATCAGAAGTGAACCCATCATCATCATTCCAAGTACCACTGTTACTGCTGTAAGTACTGCAAAAATCATATTATATACACCTGCATTAACGCCTGTAGCCTTTGCAAAATTTTCATCAAATGTAACTGAAAAAATTCTATTGTAAAGAAATATGAATGCAAGTATTACTATTATTGACATTGCCACACTTATTATAACATCTTCCTTGCTCATAGCAAGAATGCTTCCGAACATATAGTGACTTACATCATTTGTCATTCCGGCTTTTGAGGAAACCAGTATTCCTATAGAAAGTGCAGTTGTGGAAAACAGTGCTATTGCAGAATCACCGTGAAGTTTATTGTTTTCATTCAGTCGCAGGAGTATAAAAGCTGATATTATTACAACAGGTAATGCCACTTTAAGAGGTGCAAGGTTCATTACTGATGCAACTGATAAAGCACCGTAGCCGATATGTGAAAGACCGTCACCAATCATAGAATATTTTTTCAGTACAAGTGTAACTCCGAGAAGAGATGCACATATCGTAACGGCAATTCCCCCGATTAATGCCGGAAAAATTATAGCCCTGAAAAACTCTGGTTCAAACATTAACTTTAAATTTTCATTCATAAAAAAATATTTCCTCCATTTAAAACATCATATAAAACGACTACCAATTTCAGATTTCAGATACTCATTGGAAGTTCCGAAAAAATAACCTGTCTTTTTGAGATGAAGAACATGTGAGGCATTTTCAACAGAATTCTGTATATCGTGTGAAATCATTATTACAGCTATTTTATATTTCTGATTGAGTTCCGATATTACAGAATAAAGCTCAGCTGATGCCAGAGGGTCAAGAGCTGTGACAGGTTCATCAAGAAGTATGAGTTTTTTCGTTGCACACAACGCTCTGGCAAGAAGAACTCTTTGCTGTTGTCCTCCGGAAAGTTCACGGTAAGAACGTAATTTTAGGTCAAATATTCCAAGTTTCTGCATACTTTCATCAGCACTCTTTTTCTCTTTTGATGTATAAAATGGATAATATCCCCTGCTGTTAAGACAACCCGACAAAACTACTTCTTTTACTGTTGCCGGAAATCCTTTCTGTAATTGTGTTTGCTGTGGAAGATATCCTATATCCGTCTGACTCAGACCCTCACCCATTATAATATTTCCGGAGTCTATTTTCTTGATTCCCAGAAGACATTTTACAAGTGTACTTTTACCCGAACCATTTTCACCGACTATACATAAATAATCACCTTCATTTACTGAAAATGTAAGATTATTCAATACATTCATTCCGTCATAACTTGCTGATATATCTTTACACGAAATAAGATTATTCATTTAATAAAAGCCCCCTTTTCAGATTACTCAGATTTCTATACATAAGGTCTATATATGTAATGCCGTTTTCAAAATCTTCACCAGAAACATTATGACAGGAATGCAACTGAAGCATTTCTGAACCTGTTGCCTCACAAAGTTTCTGTGCTACCTTTTTTGTAGAAAATTCAAGATAAAATACATTTTTTATATTATTTTCAAGAACTGCATCAATCAGAAAAGCCATTGTATGTATACTTGGTTCTGATTCTGAACTGCAACCGCTAAATGCAGAATAATAGTCCAAATGATAATCTTTTGCAAGATACCTGAATGGGAAACGGTCTCCAACAACTATAAGATTTTTATTTTCACTCTCAGCCTGTTCAGAAAATTTTTCAAATGCTTCATCAAGTTTAAAAAGTTCCTTTTCATACTTTTCAACATTGCCTGTGTATATTTGACTGTTCGGAGTATCTGCAACAATAAATGCATTCCCTACGGCTTTTGTCATTCTTATCATATTTTCGGGAGATGTCCAGATATGTTCATCAAATTCACATTCTTCGTGTTCGTCATCTTCTTCATTATCACTGTGGCTGTGATGATGACTGTGAACGTTATTAGTTTCCAGAATATCCACCTCATCAAGAAGTTCCGCATAATCTGAAAGTTTCAGAATGTATTTGTCTGAAGTATCCATAGATTCAAGTATTTCATCTGCCCACACTTCCCCCTCTCCGCCTATGTATATAAACATATCGCACTGTTGGATTTTAAGTATATCAAGAGGTGTAGGCTCGTATGAATGTGCTTCTGCTCCGGTACATAAAAGCATTGTTATATTTTCATCACTGCCCTTTACAGCTCTTGCCAAATCATATGCTGGAAAACAAGTCGTTACTATGGAAAGCGTATCAGTTTCATTTTGTTTGATTTTATCAATATTCGATTCTGAACAGCCATTAAAAAGTAATGTGCATAATATCAGTGATGCAGATAAAAAATATCTTTTCATTTTTCAGCTCCCTTCTGAATTTTATTGCATTCCACACATTGTCCATAAAATACAGTTTTGGAACTATCAACAATAAATCCGTGATTCTCAAAAATATGTGAGTTTATTTCATTCAATAAGTGACAGTCAAGATGTATAAGTTTTCCACAGGAAATGCATTTCAAATGATAATGTTCAAAGCATTTACTGTCATTGCCTGTATACTGATAACAAGCTCCGGAACGACCGTCAAGCACATACTTTCTTACAAATCCCTGTTCAACGAGTCTGTCAAGCTGACGGTAAACTGTTGCTGTTCCAACGGGAGTGCCGGCATTATTCATAAAATTACAGATTTCCTGTACTGTTATATGTTCTGATGAGTTTTCGTGCAGAAATTTTAAAAGTATTTCTTTTTGTCTTGTATTATAACTCATAATTATCACCTGACTTAAATATATTTTTAATTTGAAAACGATTTTCATTTTCATATTGTATCACATTATACCTACAATGTCAAGCATCAGAATAAAAAAATTACACCTTCCGTTTTAGGAAGGTGTATCTTATTTATAATGTATAATTCATAATTATGAATTATTAATTCTTAATTTATAATTGTTCAAGGATTTTTGCGAGGTACTGTTGTATCGTAAGTGCATCATTCGCAGTAAGTCCGTCACCAGTATTATGTACGTCAGCATTTTTTATACACTGTTCATCAAGTTTGTTGGCATCAGGATTTCCGACATATGATGCTACTGCTACAACGTCTGCTACATCTAACAAACTGTCATTGTTTGCATCACCTTTTTTTATATCATTATTGACTGTTGTTGATGTAGTCGTTTCAGATGTTGTATATGAAGATGTTGTTGTAGTGATTGTAGTTGATGATGATAATGTAGTTGATTCAGTAGTTGATGTAGTTGAACTTGTTGTTGTGGTTGTGGTGATTGTTATGCTTGTAGTAGTGGTGGTGGTTTCAGATGTCATTGTTGTTACTTCCGGAATTATAACAGTCCCGCCGTTCCAATTTGCGAATGCATAATCCTGCATATCTTGATTTCTACTACGGTCAGTAAACATATCATTTTCAAAATATATAAATTCAAAATCATATCTTGTACCAGCTTTTGCATCTTCTGGCACTTTAAAGTAAAATGTTGCAATTGTACCGTCATATCCATAATCACCGTTACTACTTGTAGCAATAAATATGCAGTTTTCATTTTCATCAAGTCCATCAATCTTATAAGGAAAGAAATCAGGATTTACTGGTCTTACTTCATAACCTCTGATATCTAAACCGGCATCACCTTTTTCAAAAAGAATTCTGCCATCAGGTCTAAACTCCAGTTCCAGTCTGGAGTCATATGTAAAATGAATTCCTGATGAACACCAGCCCTGTGTACCTGAAACATTATATTGAAGTTCCACAATTTCCCCTGCTTCGGCTTCATATATTTTCTGACCATTCGGACGAAGTTCAAGAAGCGGATAACCGGAGGCATCTGCATTAAAATTATTATAATAAGGAACCGCACCACTTAAAATCGTACCTGTAAGAACACTGGCTATAATTTTTCTGACTTGCATTGCAAACATCTCCTTTTTTTAATTCATAATTCATAATGCATAATTCATAATTGTTCAATGATTTTTGCGAGGTACTGCTGTATCATAAGTGCATCATTCGCAGTAAGTCCGTCACCTGTATTATGTACATCAGCATTTTTTATACACTGTGCATCAAGCTTATTAGCATTCGGATTTCCGACATATGACGCTACTGCTACAACGTCTGCTACGTCCAGCAACCCGTCACCATTCGCATCGCCTTTTTTTGTACTTCCGGTATCTGCAACAGGCGGTTTGACTGTTACTTTACATTCACAATAAACATCATTTATAACAGCATAGATTGTAGCTTGTCCCTCTGAAAGTCCTTTTACATATCCGTTTTCAACAACTGCAACTTCCTCATCACTTGAAACCCAGATAATATTTTCAGGATTATCACAGTTAAGAACTATAAGTTCCCTGCTGTCGTTTGCTCTTATACTGATTTCTTTCGGAATTACTGTCGGAATTTTTTTCACAGTGGTATTTGTAGTAATTGTAGTTGATGTTAATGGCGGTGCCATTGTTGTCATCCATAACGTTGTCGTAGTGTTATTAGTTATAATAGTTGATGTTAATGGTGGTGCCATTGTTGTTATCCATAATGTTGTCGTAGTAGTTGTTGTTGGCATTGTAGTAGTAATTGTAGTAGTTGTTAAACTGTAATAAGTTCCCATATTATAATATGGATTTCCATTTTGATTTGCATAATCAAGAGCGGTTGAATCTCCCCAGCCGTATATGGTTGTTCCCTCCGGAATTTTAGCATCAGACATCTCACATTCAGGATTTCTAATATCTATTTCTTTCAGACTTGTACAGTTCATAAATGCATGGCTTCCAATTGACTTAACACTTTCTGGAATTTTTATCTCTTCTAAACCTATGCAACCAGCAAACATATAATCGCCAATTAATATAGCACCGTCCTGAATTATTACCTTTTCTAAATTCCTGCAATCAGAAAACATTTGCCTTTCCATTGATGTAATACTATTCGGTATTGTTACCTTTCTTAAATTCAGACAAACAGCAAATGCATTGTGTCCAACAGATTTAACACTATCTGGTATTGTTATCTCTGTTATTGAATAACAACTACCAAATGCAACATTTCCAATTGATGTAACACTGTCTGGTATCTTAATCTCTTTCAGATTTTCACAGTAACTGAATGCAAAATCTCCGATTGACGTAACGCCATATGGTATTACTACATATTCTGATTTTATGCGCTCAAATGCATTATTTCCAATATGAGTAACTGGAAGACCCTCTATTTTACTTGGAATAATAACAACTGTATCTGATGTAGCACAACCTATAATTTCTATATGGTCATCATATTTGTTATATTTTAAACTTTCGTACGTTCCTGTTTCCACAGCCTCAGCTATAAGAACAGTATTATTTATTATACCTGAATAATATGGAATACCGCCCATAAATATCACACTGGCGAGAATTCCTGACATAATTTTTTTAATTTTCATAAATTACCCTCCCATATTTTATAATTTTTATTATATCATATTGTTTTTATAATGTAAATACATAATACTAAATAAAAAAAGAGTGCCTTTTTAAGCACTCTTGAATAAAATATCAGGCAGTTTATGAAAAATCCTTACAAAGAATTTCATAATAAATCCGACTGTCAGAGCCGATACGACTGTACCTTCTCTCACACCCTCCAGACCGGAAAAAAATACAAAAGAAAGTACGCCAGCAGTAATACACATTGATGCATCAAATATAATCTTTGTATTTCCAAAATTTTTTTTGAAAGTCCTTACAATACTTCTTACAAAAGCTTCACCGGGAAGCATTGCAACATCTGCGATTACTTCAAGATATACACCAAATGCAAGTATTATACAACCGATTAACAAGTCAATGAATTTCAGTATGTATGATTCGGGATTCATATTATTTAAAATCTTCATAGTAAAATCAATAAAATACCCAAATAATACAGATACAGGAAGCTGTATCAAATCTGCCGGTCTGAAATTCTTTCTTAAAATAAATATCTGGAGTACCACAAGAAATACACTGAAAATTATTGTAAACTCTCCGAGAGTGGGTGAAAATTTAAGACTAAGTACATACGGAATTGACGATATAGGTGATGTTCCCAGACTTGCTTTTGTAATAAAACTTACTCCGAATGAACTAATAAAAAGTCCGGCTAAAAATACAAGATATCTTTTAAATTTATCCATTTTAATTTTCTCCTTTCAGATTATTATATATTTTTTCAAGTGATTGTATCAGATTATTATATTCCTGTTCTGAAAAGTTTTGAAATGCCTGATTTTCAAGCAGATTAAATTCCTGTTCAATGAGTTTCTGCATTTCCATACCCTTTTCAGTCATAAAAACATTGAATGACCTTTTATCATCAGCAGAAATTTTTCTTGAAATTAGATTTTTCTTTTCCATTCCACTGAGAATTGATGTCAAAGATGCCTGTTCAATATGACAACCTGATGCTATATCTTTCTGTGCAGAGCCGTTGTGGTTTTTCAGATAATCCAGAACTTTAGGTTGTCCGATTGTAAGACCTGTATCTTTCAGTCTCACAAAAATCATCTTCTGCAACAAAAGATGATTTGACATCAGAAGATAATGATATGATTCTGACATTTTTTATACTCCCTTTTAAAACCAAAATTACTTAGAATACTTATAATTAGAATTCTAAGTATTATTCTATCACGGTATTTCTCATTTGTCAAGTATATTTTATTATATTTCTTGACATATATATTTCATAATGCTATAATGATTTATAAAAAAACAAAGTAGGTTTTAACTTATGGAAAATTTAGAATATGAAGAAAATATAAAAATCACAAAATTCGGCACTTCACATTCAACAGCAATAATTCCTCGTAAAATTAATGAAAGAACTGTTACAGTCATAGGAGAAAAAGCTTTTTTTGGTCGTAAAGATTTGAGAGAAATAAGAATACCAAACAGTATTACACATATTGAAGATTATGCATTTGCAAAGTGTGAAGAGGTCAGAAAAATAAATATACCAAATTATGTGAAACATATTGGAAATCGTGCATTTTCTGAATGCTTCAATCTAAGAGAGATAAAAATTCCGGATAGTGTTAAATTTATCGGCGATTATGCATTTGAATGGTGTAAGTTCAGTGAAATAACTATACCGACGGGTATTAAATATATTGGAGATTATACATTTTTCTGGTGCACAGAACTTAATAATGTAATTATCCCGAACAGCGTTAAATATATTGGAAAATTTGCATTTCAATGCTGTGGATTAACTGAAATAAATATTGAGAACGTTAAAACTATTGAATATGGAGCATTTTATTGTTGTAGAAAATTAAAATCAGTAAAAATACCAAAAAGTACCAAAATAATTGAAAATTATGCATTTTATGAATGCGACCATCTGGAAAAAATAGAAATTTTAAATCCTCATTGCGAAATATGTACTTCAAGTATTCCCGCTGAAACTGTTATATATGGTTATGAAAACTCCACTGCTCAGGATTACGCAGAGAAAAACGGTAATAAATTCATAGAAATTAAGAATTTATAATTATGAACTATGAATTATGAATTAATCACGGAAATCAATTTTCAAAAACTTGACAAGTATGGTATAATAAAAATATGAA
>CAMWNQ010000075.1 GCA_947175655.1 uncultured Clostridia bacterium
GGATTATCTTTAATTCTTAATTATTCATTTTTCAGAAATATATCCACAGAAAATATCACTATCAACGCTGGATTCCTAAATAAGACAAAAGTTACTGCACATAGGGGATTTTCCTCAAAAGCTCCGGAAAATACAGAACCTGCATTCCAGTATGCGTTTGAAATCGGGGCAGATTTTATTGAACTTGATGTACAGCTTTCAAAAGACGGAAAAATCATTGTTTTCCACGATAAAAATCTTTCAAGAATTACTGGCATAAAGGAACTCGTAAAAAATAAGACCTATAAAGAACTTCTTGAACTTGATTTCGGAAAATGGTTCAGTAATGACTTTGAAAATACTAAAATTATGACTCTTGATGAAGTTCTTGAAAAATTTTCAAATAAAATAAATCTCAACATAGAAATCAAAGTATCAGATGATGAAATTACTACTGCCAAATATACTGCACAACTTATTGAAAAATACAACTGTGAAGATACCTGCTATGTAACATCATTTTCATATAATGCACTCAGAACTGTTAAAAAAATCAATTCTGATATCAAAACCGGTCTTATTGCAAATATAATGACATATACTGGATATTTAACGCTTCAGGATATTGATGCTCTCAGTCTTAACAAAAGGTTTGTATCACAGAATCTTATAAATAATCTTCATATGAATGACAAGCGTGTTTTTGTATGGACTGTAAATGAAAAGTCAGAAGCAGAAAAATTTATAAATATGGGTGTTGACAATATTATAACTGATAATCCTGATATGGTAATAAAAACAGTTTCTTCAAAAAGTTCAGATTCATATATAACTTATTTTCTTGCAAGAATTTTTAATTATTAATTTTCCCCGTTGACGTTTTCAGCTTTTTGTGTTAAAATTATATAAAATATAAGGAGATTTAAAAATATGATTGCTGGAGTTTCAACTGCCTGTCTATATCCCAAATTGCTTGAAGAAAGCCTTTATGACTTAGCATTAAATGGTATTTCAAATGTTGAGATATTTATAAATACCTATTCGGAATTTCAAAAAAATTTCGCTGTAAGCATTTCGGAAATATTAAATCATTTTGATGTGAACTGCGTTTCAGTTCATCCTTTCACAGCAGAAATAGAACCAATTATGGCATTTTCAGCTTATGAAAGACGCACAAATGATGCCCTTGAATATTTAAAACATTGCTTTGAGTTTATGAATATTATCAATGCTGGTATTTTTGTACTTCATGGAAATAAGGGAAGTATAAATGCCCCTCGAGAACTCTTCTGTGAACGCTATTCTATGATGTATAACCTTGGGAAGAAGTTCGGGATTACTGTTGCCCTTGAAAACGTTTCACGCTGTCAGAGTGGCAATCTGGGCTTTCTCAGAGACCTTTCAAATATGCTTGGAGATGATATAAAATTTGTGCTTGATACAAAACAGGCTGTACGCTCAAAGGAAAATATATTTGATATTATAAATACTCTGAAAGAAAAAATCGTACATGTTCATCTCAGTGATAACGGTGAACTTGGTGACTGTCTTATGCTTGGCAAGGGAAGATTAAATATTCCACGTCTCATATCAGATATTTATGCATACAATCCGGATGTTTCAATAATACTTGAACTGTACCGGAGTAATTTTAATGGAATATCTGATTTAACAAGCAATTATAATATAATATTAAACAATATTAAAAACATTCAGGGATAATTATTTCAAAAAAATCATCAATCAATAATAAACAATGACAGGCATATTTTTTCAAATCCTATGCCTGAATTTGTATTATATATACATCTTATTAGAAAGGAGATTTTTATTATGAAATGCCCTTATTGTAATTCAGGGAATTCAAAAGTCATTGATTCACGTTCATCTGACGGAAAAAAACGCAGAAGACGTGAATGCACTGTATGCCACAAGCGTTTTACAACTTATGAAACTATTGAAACTCCCCTGCTTACTGTAAAAAAACGCGATGGTACATATCAGCTTTTTGACAGAAATAAACTTATAAAAGGAATTTTTTCTGCAATAAAAAAACGTCCTGTTACGACTGCTCAGGTGGAACAAATAGCTGATTCTGTTGAATCAGCACTTGCAAACAATATGAAAAATATTGTTCCATCAAAAGTTATCGGTGAAATGATACTTGAAAAGCTCAAAGGTATTGACCCTATTGCATATATAAGATTTGCATCTGTATATGAAGATTTTACTGATATAAAAAGTTTTATCTCTATTATAACTGAACTTGAAGAAGAAACAAAGCAGTAATCTTTACTGAACACTCAGAATATAATCTGAATCATCTTCACTGTAAATTATTGAAGATACTGCTATATTGTCACATACAATAAGTTCAGCAAGAAGATTTCTGTCTTCAGGACTGTAGTTCGTTATTCTGTATGTATAAAGAACTGCATCTTTTCCCTTATAGTTCCGGAGCGGAAGTTTCTGCTTATCCTGAATCTGTGCAAAAAGTTCATAACTTTCACTGAATTCTGATGGAACTGTTATATCCTTGCTGAACAGTTCTTCAGCTTTCCAACCGTGAAGTGCAAAATAATTTATGCGTTCAGTATCAGTTGATGCTGAAACAACGGCAACAGGTTCAGGTTTTTCTTCGCTTTCAGGCATAAGTATAAATCCGGCAATAAGAAGTATGCTTACACCTATGATAATCTTATAATATTTTTTCATAGTTAATTTCTCCTTTCGTTTGTCCGTATTTATATTATATGACTATTTCAAGATTCAAATACATATTAAAAATCAAAAAATCAGGAAACTGAAAAGGAATTCAAAATGACTGATAATGTGAGAATAGATAAATTTATTTCTGAAAATTCAGAATTCACCAGAAGTCAGACAAAAGAATTGATAAAAAAAGGTCTTGTAAAGTCTGACGGGATTATTATTAAAAAATCAGATTTCAAAATCAATCCGGATTTGAACAGAATAGAAGTATCAGGAAATACAATTTCATATAAAAAAGATATATTCATACTTCTGAACAAACCGGCTGGATATGTCTGCTCTACTGATGACCCTGATAATCATACAATTCTTGAACTACTCCCACCGGAACTTTCAGGAAAGGTTTTTCCTGTCGGAAGACTTGATAAAGACTCAGAAGGTATGATTGTTTTGACCAACAACGGGGACTTTTCTCACACTATTTTATCACCCAGAAAGCATATTCCGAAATTCTATATTGTGAAACTTGCCGAACCCTTTAAAATTAAATATATTAATCTTTTTAGGGAAGGTCTAGTTTTAAGAAATGGTGAAGTGTGTCTTCCGGCAGAGGTCAGACCTCTAGAAAATAATGAATTATGGGCTTTTATCAGGATTGAAGAAGGCAAATATCATCAGGTAAAGAGAATGTTTGCTTCTGTAGGAAATCACGTTGACTATCTGTTTAGATTTTGTATCGGAAGCCTTGAAATTCCCAGTAAACTGGGAATTGGAGACTATATGGAAATTATGCACAAAGATGTTGAAAAACTTCTTCAACCACCCGATTTTAACGTGATTTTCAAAAATTTATATGTACATTTTTCGTCATATTTGATAAACAAATAATTATAACTTTGGGAATTTAGTGCATTGCAAATTTTAATAAAATTTGTTATTATATTATTATAGCTAATGCTACGTGTTTTTATGCTACGTTTTAGGATTGGCAAAATTTTTATGGGAGGACTTATTTGAAATGGCAGGTTTAATTTTAAAACATATTTATAAAAAGTATCCGGGCGGTGTTGTTGCCGTTTCCGACGTTGACTTTGAAATCAAAGATAAGGAATTTATAATTCTTGTTGGACCTTCAGGCTGTGGTAAATCTACAACTCTTCGTATGATTGCAGGTCTTGAAGAAATCTCAGAAGGAGAACTTTACATCGGTGACCGTCTCGTTAACGATATCGCTCCTAAGGACAGAGATATTGCGATGGTTTTCCAGAACTACGCTCTTTATCCACATATGACTGTTTTCGATAATATGGCATTCGGTCTTAAGCTTAGAAAAGTTCCTAAGGACGAAATCGAAAGAAAGGTTAACGAAGCTGCTAAGATTCTCGACCTTTCACACCTTCTTGAAAGAAAACCTAAGGCTATGTCTGGTGGTCAGCGTCAGAGAGTTGCGATGGGTCGTGCTATCGTTCGTTCACCACAGGTATTCCTTCTCGACGAACCTCTTTCAAACCTTGATGCTAAGCTCCGTGCTCAGATGAGAACAGAAATCTCAAAACTCCACAAGAAGCTTGGTACTACATTTATCTACGTTACTCACGATCAGACTGAAGCTATGACTCTTGGTGACAGAATCGTTGTTATGAAAGACGGTTTTGTTCAGCAGATTGATACTCCTCAGGTTCTTTATGATCACCCAGTTAACCAGTTCGTTGCTGGATTCCTTGGCTCACCTCAGATGAACTTCATTGATGCTGTTCTTAAGGATGACCTTGGTCAGTATGTTGTTGAATTTGGTTCAGAAGATTCAAGAGGCAAGAAGGGCGTTAAGTATCAGATTATTGTTCCTGATTCAAAGGTTACACGTGACCTCGCAAGCTATGTAAACAAGGAAGTTGTTCTTGGTATCCGTCCAGAAAACGTTCACGATGAGCAGATGTATCTCTCAAACGCTACTACAGGTATTGTAAACTGTACAGTTGAAATTACTGAAATGATGGGTGCTGAAACTTATCTTTACCTTAACTGCGAAGGAACTCCTATCACTGCAAGAGTTTCTTCACGTTCAACAGCAAAGGCTGGAGATGAAATTCAGGTTGCTCTTGACCCTAACAGAATTCACCTCTTTGATAAGGAAACAGAACGTACAATTATTAGCTAATAAATTAATATATCTGTATTTTTTAAGCTTTACAGGGGCGGATTTTTCCGCCCTTTTGTTTTGTAGATTTAAATAGAGGTATTTTCACAACATTTTCATCAAATATATATCACAATCTATTGACTTATTGGAAATTTTGTAATATAATTATTGTAATTGTCAGTACAGACATATTTTTTATTTTATAGGAGGTTAACCGTGAAAAAGAAAAAAAATCAAAAAGCTGTTTTCTTTGTTGTCTTTGCCCTGATAATCGCTTTTGCTTGTTCTACTGTATTTGGTCTTGACACTCAATACGGGGATATTGTTACAACCAGAATAAAAGGCGTTGATGATATTCGTCTTGGCATTGATATTCAGGGTGGCGTTGATGTTACTTTCAATCCTGCCGGAGATTATGACGCTGACGAAAAACAGCTTGATGCTGCTACTGCTGTTATTGAAAACAGACTTAATTCACTTAACATCAATGACTATGAAGTCTATAGTGATGCAAAAAGTGACAGAATTATTGTGCGTTTCCCTTGGCAGGCTGGTGAAACTAATTTTGACCCTGCTGTTGCCGTTAAGGAACTCGGCGAAACAGCTGAACTCACTTTCAGAAGAGGTACAGACTCTGAAACTGATGAGGAAACAGAAGAAATTATCCCTACAGGTGAAATCATCCTCAATGGTGCTGATGTAAAATCCGCTGAACCCGGAAGCCAGTACAATGATACTACAGGTTCTTATGAATACGTTGTACAGCTTGAACTCAATGAACCCACCGGTAAGGATAAATTTGCCGCTGCTACTGCTGAATTAGCCGGCACTGACATTCCAATCTCAATATGGATGGACAACACTATGATTTCATATCCTACTGTAAGCACTGCTATCACTGACGGAAAAGCTGTTATCTCAGGAGATTTCACTTATGAATCAGCAAAAAGCCTTTCAGATAAAATAAATTCCGGTGCATTGCCTTTCAAAATGGAAACCTCAAACTTCAAGACTATGGACCCTACAATGGGAAAAGGTTCTCTTAATGCTATGATTCTTGCCGGACTTATTGCTTTCGGATTTATTGCAATTTATATGATAATTCTTTACAGACTCCCTGGATTTGTTTCTGTTATAGCTCTTATCGGACAAGTTGCGGGAACTCTTGCTGCTATTTCGGGCTGGTTCGGATTTATGCCAAGTTCAACACTTACAATACCTGGTATTGCCGGAATTATTCTTGCTGTAGGTATGGGAGTTGATGCAAATATTATAACAGGTGAACGTATAAAAGAAGAACTCAATGCCGGAAAGTCACTTGATTCTGCTCTTAAAATATCATACAAAAGAGCATTCACTGCTATTTTTGACGGAAATATAACAGTTGTTTTCATTGCAATTATTCTTATGGGTGCTTTTGGAGTTCCTTCAAGTCCTTTTGCAAGACTTCTTCATGTATTCTTTATGGCATTCGGTGCTACTACTGAGGGTGTAATATATTCATTCGGATATACTCTTCTTGTCGGAATTATTCTTAACTTTATTATGGGCGTATTTGCTTCAAAACTTATGGTTATATCACTTTCAAAGTTTGAAGCATTTAAAAATAAAAAGCTTTATGGAGGTGCTGAAAAATGAGTGAAACAAAAAAAGCATCAGGCACTCCCAACAAAAACAATGTAGGCACTAAAAAAGCCCTGAATTTTTGCGGTAAAAGAAAAATTTTTCTTATCATATCGCTTTCACTTATTGCAATTACAATCCTTGCTACTTTTATACTAAAAATAAATGTTGCAATTGAATTCAAGGGTGGTACTATTATTACCTATAAGTATTCAGAAACAATAAATGAAAATGAAATAAAATCAGTTGTTGAAGAAATAGTAAACACCCCTGTAAAAATAAATGCCGGAGAAAATATAGGTACAGGCGAAAAGAATATTACAATTTCATTTACTTCAGAAGAAGGTCTTTCCGCTGAAAAACAGAGTGAAATTACTGATACAATTCAGGAAAAATTCCCTGAATCAGAACTCTCTCTGCTTGATTCAACTGATGTATCACCATCTTCAGGACGTGAATTTTTCTTGAAATGTATAGTAGCTGTTATACTTTCCGCTATTGTCCTGATAATATATATTGCATTCAGATTTAAGAAAATAGGTGGTCTTTCTGCTGGAGTATGTGCAGTTATTGCACTTTGTCAGGATTTAATTCTTGTATATGGTTCATTCATCATATGTGGATTTGAAATAAATTCAAACTTTATGGCAGTTATTCTTACTATTCTTGGATATTCCATAAATGATACTATTGTTATTTATGACAGAATAAGAGAAAACAAGCAGATTATGCCTAAAACAAAACTCGCTGAACTTGTAAATTTAAGCTGTACACAGTCACTTACACGTTCAATAAGAACCAGTATCACAACTGTTGCAACTATGCTTATTGTAACTATTGTAATTGCTTTAAATGGATATACTTCACTTTTAAGCTTTACAGTTCCTCTTATCTTTGGTATGACTTTAGGTGCTTATTCCTCACTCTGTGTTGCTCCTATGCTTTGGGTATGGTGGAATGAGAGAAAAAATAAATAATTGAAATCAAAAATAAAAAGCGGGCTTTTCATTGCCCGCTTTTTTTGTAACATTATTTTATACAAACTCTGGAGTCATTCCTGAACCTTCCATTGCATAATACTGAAGGATTGATGAAGCATCAGAAGCATCTATAACACCATCATTATTTACATCTGCTCTTAATATAATTTCTTCATCAACAACATATTCGCCGGCAGCATTTGCTGAGTAAATGCTAAGTACCTGACTTGCGTCGCTAGCATCTATAACACCATCGTTATTTACATCGCCAATTATATAATCATCTGTTAATAAAGATATTCCATAAGGGTCATCTTTTTTGGTATTATTTGGTGCTGAACAGAAAATCTGTGTCCAGTAATACAAACCATCTTCTTCATACAAACCAATGCTGATATATTCACAATCTTCACAAAGTATATTTGCACGGTGACTTTCTGAATTCATCCAAGCATTCATAATAAGAGATGTTGATTTCTTGTAGTTATAGGCAATATTTTCTTCGCAGTACTGTTTATCAACATTAAAATCTTCAAATATTGTAGATGATTTTCTTCCGTCTGGTCTTGTATAGCTGAATGATTCTTTAATTTCTTTTGCACGAACTTCAGCAGCTTCGCAAAGTTTATAGTCAAGTTTAAGTTCATTAAGACCATTTTCTGTACGGTATGCATTTACCTGTTCAAGCATTTCTTCATAAATAGCAATATTATCTGATTCTGCATA
>CAMWNQ010000076.1 GCA_947175655.1 uncultured Clostridia bacterium
ATATAATTGCTTTAAGAGGTGTTTTTTTATGCTTTCTACATCAGATGTTACAAAACTTTATTTTAAGAAAAATTTCATAATTTTTTTCCCAGTTGCCTTGATTCTTTCTATAGTAGCAATAGTTCTTTGTCTGACTGTTTTCAATGGAAAAAATCTTATTGCTTTTATTTTGCTTAGTGTTGTACTTATTGCATTGTCTTTTGCTGTACCGATGATTCTTGCAAAGGCAGATGAAAAAAAAGGAAAACTTTCCGCAGAAATTTTTCGTTCTGAGGGTTTCACTAAAAGTTTCTGTGAATCGTATCGTCAGGCATATATTGACAGTTGCAAAAATCCATTTCCGGCTCATATTATTTTATGTGCATCATATTATGGAAAAGCCGGTGAACATAATTCAGCGAATATGCTTCTTAACCGCCTTGATATAAAAAAGCTCAGTGGTGAATGTAAATTTGTATATTGTCTTGAAAAGCTTATGGCGTGTGGTAAGACTGGTGACTGGAGTGAAGGTGAAGATATAAGAAACGATAATATCAAATTTATTCAGAACTATATGCAAGGGAAAAAAAGTCCAGAATATAAAGTTCAGATGTATATTTCTCTTGCACTTATTGACTGTGCATACAAGCATTATGCTGACGCTTTCGGACTTCTTAATTTTGGATACAAGCCTTCTGGAAAGAATGATACAAATTTCCTTCATATACTTATAACAGCAATATATATATATGCTAAAATGGGTGATTCAAATAATATTGATACTGCCGTAAAGAATGCTCAGATATTTCTTTCAAAGTTCAATGAATTTGAATATCCGTGGTGTAAGAGTTACTACGAAAATCTTATTATAAATGCATCAAATGGAAAATTATAATATGAAAAACAGGCTGTTTTGAGAGCCTGTTTTTTATTTTTATATATTATGGCAGTGATATTAATCCTGCTATATCAGGGTTGGGGTCAAGTTTGCTGTCATAGAAAAGCCCGTCTTCAGTTTGGATAAATATATAAGCCAGATTTTCTGATGAATGGTCAAGTATTATTTTTATATCTTCTAATCCATCATTGTTTACATCTTCTGTTAAAACGTTTTTTATTTTATAACCATTTATTATACCAGTGAACTGATACAGAATATTATTGTCTTCATCAGTTAAATATGCAACAGCGTACGGATGATGAGCTTCAATATATCCTGTAGTAATATTTACGTTTCCCCAGAAATGCAAATTAACCGGATATGATTTTATATCAGATAGTTCGTGATTTTTTATGTTATCTATAATGCTTGTTTCATATTCATAACTGTCAGAAACAGATATATTTTCATTTTCTTGACAGGCAGTAGATGTCATTATAAGTAATATTGTTGTCAGAAGTAGTAGCTTGTTCATAGATTTTCCTTTCTTATTTTATATTGTTGGTATACTTACGCAGAAAATTAAAAAAGTCCTCAACGTTTTTATTATCAGCTTTATTGTGATTGCAAGTAAAAAGTATATCTCTTTTGCATACTGTATCAGATACTTCAAGAAGAAGAACATTATCGCCCTCCAGTTTTCCCCAAGTATGTTCAGGCCAGAATCCTATTCCGAGATTTGCACCTATCATATTTTTTACTGCTGTAGGATTATCACTTTCAAATATAATTGTAGGCTGAAATCCCACACTCTGACAGATTTTATCACAAATCCATCTTAACTGTCTTGAACCCAGAAGACTTATAAAGCCCTCATCCTTTACATCTTCAAGACTTATCGTTTTCATATTCCTATATTTTTCATTGTTGGGAACAGCGAGATATATTTTTTCAGTATAGATAAACTTATCCTTTGCAGAATTTTCGGGGAATTTATAAAACATTTTTGTTGTTATTCCTATATCATACAAATCACTTTCAGTATTCTGGAAAAGCTGGAAATTTATATTTTTATGATTATTTTTATATTCTATAATTGCTTCAGTGATGAGGGTAGAACCAGCGAGTACATTAAGATGTATAGTTTCATTTTCAAGTTTTATTTTTGTCTGTAACTGATTTGGAATATCTTCAAGTTCAGATATAAGAGGTTCAAGTTTTTCTTTCATAAATTTTCCGTATTCTGTAAGAATAATATTTCTTCCCTTATGTGTAAACAGAGGAATTCCGAGTTCATCTTCAAATTTATGTATAGATTTGGTAAGTGCAGGCTGTGCTATGTGAAGCTTTTTTGCACTTTTTGTTATATGCTGGCTCTCAGCGACCTCAAGAAAATATTTAATTTGCATAAAATCCATAATTGATAACTCCTTAGTTATGATTTCTATAAATATTATATATTGGACATTATCATTTGTCAATGATATAATATAAGAGCAAAAGAAATTTATATTAAAATCAAAGGAGTTATTTATTATGACTGAAATGCTTGAAATTATTATGCTTGTATGCTTTGGACTTTCTTGGCCTATGTCTCTTGTTAAGAATGTAAAGGCAAGAACAGCAAAAACTATGAGTCTTCCTTTTACTTTACTTATTATAACAGGATATATTGCCGGAATTACTGCAAAGATTTTTTCACATCAGGTTAATTTTGTATTGATTGCATACTTGCTTAATCTTGCTATTGTCTCACTTAATGTAGTTGTTTATTTTGTAAACAGAAGGTACGACAAAATAGCATAAATAATAGTGCAGTATGCACAAAAAAATATACTTTATATAAATATTCACTGGCAGATTATTGTACAATATGACAAAATTCGTCAAAATTCAACTTTTTTTTCAAATTAGTATTGACGTATTTTAAAAAATAGTGTATAATAATGACAGTGTTAAATAATCTTTTATTTACACTCGTTTTGTTGTCTCCTTTCTTTTGTTCTACACATATTTTATTTTGATTTTATTTTTTAAGGCAGAGTTTTAATCTCTGCCTTTTTTCTTTGTATTTATTATTTTTCTGGTTCTTCTTCTGATTCTTTTTGTTTTAGCGGAATGGATTTCCCATCACTGTCATAAAAAGTGATATTATCGATGTATGTACTGGAATTACTTTCAAGTCCCCATCTCATTATAAGAAAATTTGCGTCTTCCATATCCTTTGACCATTTTTTACCTGTATCAGCAAGGAGAAATTTAAATATTATATGATGTGCCTGAGAAAATTCCAGATTATATTCTCCTCCGCTGAATTCAGCAAAATTATACCAGTCTTCGTTCTGGTCAACAGTTCCACCACCTCCACCAATCCAGCCAGCAGCTTTTACTTTGTCACCGTTTTCAGTGATAATAAAATCGTCTGTAACATCAGCATATAAATCAAATTCAATGGATTTCACCTTTTCAAGATTTTCAGCATCAAGAAGTTTTACAGCACTTATTTTTATTTTTTGTACTGCTTCTTTTTTTTCCGAGTTTTCCGGATTAGTGAATTTAAGCATTTTATTTCCTTGAATTTCAGCTAATGAGATTTCACCTTTTATAGAATCATCGTCTGCATCATCAACACTTGCAAAGGAAATGTCACTGTCATCAAATGTAACAGAATTTACATCAGTTGCTTCAACAGGAACAGGAAGTTTATCTTTACATCCTGTCTGAATCATAGAAATAAGGGATAAAGCAATACATATTATTATTTTTTTACTTTTCATTTTTTTTCCCTGATTTTGATTTGGATTTTGAAATAAATAATGCTATTCCGGACATTTCCATAAGTGAAAAAAGTTTTTTTATATTCATAAATATTCTCCTATGTATTATATTATAGCTTATTATAACATTTAGAATTTTAATTGTCCATAGCTGATATAACAAAAAACAAAAATTACCTTATATATATAAGATTTACAACTTTTTGCATCATATCAAAAGGTTTTGTTTTTGAGTCAATTTTTACAGAAACATAAGGTTTATTTATGCTGTTGAAAGTGACTTTTCCCTTGTATGTCTCTGAAAGAGCAGTTATTTGATTCATATCAAGAGTTTCAACATAGAAATACATCTGACCATTGCGCTGTACAATTTCACTTATACCGAGTGAAGATGCCTTATTTCTGAGAAGCGATATGTCAATAAGACCTACAACTGATTTGGGAACATCTCCGTAACGGTCAATAAGTTCATCAATAAGGTCAGTTTTATCATTATTGTTTTCAATCATCATTATTTTTTTATATACTGATATACGCTGATTGAGACTTGAAATATATTTATCAGGTATATGTGCATCTATTTGTATATCAACTTTACAGTTTACGATTTTTTCAGGAGTTTCACCCTTTGCCTCTGCAACAGCTTCCGAAAGAAGTTTAAGATACATATCATATCCAACAGCTTCCATTTGTCCGTGTTGTCTTCCTCCAAGAATACTTCCTGCACCTCTGATTTCAAGGTCTCTGAGAGCTATTCTGAAACCGCTTCCGAACTGTGTAAATTCTCTCATTGCATTGAGTCTTTTTACTGCAACTTCGCTTAAAATTTTATCTTTCTGGAATGTAAAAAATGCATATGCTCTTCTGTTTGAACGTCCAACACGTCCTCTTAGCTGATAGAGCTGTGAAAGACCAAATCTATCAGAATTTTCTATGATAAGAGTGTTTACATTTGGAACATCAACTCCAGTTTCTATTATGGTTGTACATACAAGTATATCAATTTCGTGTTCAACAAGAGAACGCCATATGTCTGACATTTTTTCCTCTTCCATCTGACCGTGTGCAAAAGCTATTCTGGCATTCGGAAACATCTTTGCAAGTTTGCCTGCACATATTTCTATAGTTTCTACTCTGTTATGTATGTAATATACCTGACCGCCTCTTTTAAGTTCTCTTGAAATTGCCTGTGCGATTACTCCTTCATTGTATTCTATAACATAAGTCTGTACAGGATGTCTGTCCTGCGGGGGTTCTTCTATTACTGACATATCACGTATTCCGCTCATTGCCATATTTAATGTTCTTGGTATTGGTGTTGCCGAAAGGGTAAGAACATCTATGCCAGTAAAAGTTTTCTTGAATTTTTCTTTATGTGCCACGCCGAAACGCTGTTCCTCGTCGATTACAGCGAGCCCTAAATCTTTGAAAATAACACTTTTCTGAATAATTTTGTGAGTTCCTATCAGTATATCTATCTCGCCTTTTTTTAATTTTGCAAGTATTTCATTTTGCTGTTTCGCGGTTCTGTATCTTGAAAGGAGTTCTATTGTAACAGGAAATCCTTCAAATCTTCTTAAAGCAGTCTGATAGTGTTGCCAAGCAAGAACCGTTGTTGGAACAAGTATTGCACATTGTTTTCCGCCTAAAACGCATTTCATACAAGCTCTGAATGCAACTTCTGTCTTTCCGAATCCCACATCACCGCAAAGCAGTCTGTCCATAGGTCTTATGCATTCCATATCTGCTTTTATTTCTTCTATTGTTCTAAGCTGGTCATCAGTTTCAGCATATGGAAAACGTTTTTCAAAATCATACTGTATTTCATCATCTTTAAAGAACGCAAAACCTTTAGCCTGTTCACGCTTGGCATATAACGCTATAAGTTCATCAGCCATATCACGAACTGATTTTTTTACTTTATTTCGTGTTTTCTGCCAGTCATTAGATGAAATCTTATTTAATTTTACTCCTGAGTCATCACGTGGACCTATATATTTTGATACCATATCAAGCTGTGTTACTGGAATGTACAATTTATCTTTTCCGGCATACTGTATTGTAATATAATCCTTTACAACGTCATCAAATTCCATTTTTCTGATGCCTATAAATCGCCCTATTCCATAATCAGAATGTACAATCAAATCGCCTTCTGCAATATCTGCAAGACTTCTTATTTCTTCAGCAGATTTTTTTCTTTTCTTCTTTTTTACTGAATTCAGAGCTTTTCCCTGAGTAATCAGGACTGTTTTATTTTCAAGATACTCAAATCCCGCACTGAAACATTTCGGAGTAATATATACTGTTCCTTCTGATATTTCTGAATCTGCTTTAAGTATTTCGCATTTTATTCCCTCTGATTCTATATCACTTTTTACAATGGGAAGGGTTTTTTCACTTCCGATAGCAAGAATAATTCTGTATTTTCCGGAGCAGTAATTATCCAAATCATCAAAAAGCTGTCTCATTTCACCGCTCCAGACTGCTGTCTGAAGACATTCAAAGCTTATAATTTTTTTATATCCTATACGGTCATTACCCTGCATAAAATTCTGGAGATATATTTGATTGTATTTTTCCATAATATTCTGAATCTGAGGAAGTTCCATATAATAACCATCAAGACCTTTGCAGAGCTGACCTTCTTCAAGAAGTATTTTTACATCTTCATTATGTTGTAATATAACTGATGATGATATTTCAAGAATTTCTGAATATTCTGATATAAATATATTTTTGTCGATATAATCAAATATAGTAAAGATTTTGTCATATATAAGAGGGTAATATTTCTGTATATTTGCCAGATTTTCACCTGATTCAAGTCTTATAATATCATTTTCGAGATTTTCTTTTACCTTTTCAGCATTTTTGCTTCGTACTGATTTCATAAGACTTGAAATTTTTTCAATAAGGGAATTTCTGTCATATATTATTTCTGATGCCGGAGAAATTTCAAGTTTTTCAACCGGTTCTGTACGTCTCTGGGAATCAGTTTCAAAATATGACATACTATCTATTACATCTCCCCAGAGTTCTATTCTTATTGGCATTGAAGACTGTACAGGAAAAATATCCAGTATAGAGCCTCTTAACGAAAACTGTCCTGCACCTTCAACCATATCACAGTTCTGATATCCGCAGGAAGCAAGTGTATGACATATCTCCTGTGTATTTATTTCGGATTCCGGTGTTATTGTTATGATGCTTTCCATAAGTACATCAGGAGGAATAACTGACTGCATTACTGATTCAATTCCAGCACATATTATTGAACACTCATTATGTATAGCTTTTGTAAGTGCTGATATTCTCTGCTGTTCATAATCTGCTGATGCACTTTCAGAATATGTCAGTAAGATTTCTTTTGATGGAAACAATACTGCTGTTTCCGATTCAGCCATTTCGTTTATATCATCACAGAGTTTTTTTGCTGATGCCTCACTTCCTGTTATGACAAGTGAAATTTTATCGGCAGGGGAATGTGAATATATAAGCTGTGCCTTGTGAATATGTGAAAGACCTGTTACAGAAACAGGTGAAATTTCTTTTTTTAAAGTCTCCTGAAGAACTTCCGAACTTTTTAACTCATTAAAAAATTGCTGAAAAATTTTCAATTCTGATTCTCCTTTCTTTTATAAATATATACTATTCTGATTTTTAATTGAATTTATTCATAGCTTCATCTGTTTTTTCGTTTATCATCAGTTTTACTGCTTCTTCAGCATTATTTATGGCAATCTGAAGTTTCTGCATAGCATTTGGTGAAAACTTTCCGAGAACCCAATCTGCAAGATTATAGTCTGGATGAGGTTTTTTTCCGACACCTATTTTTATCCTTAAAAATTCATCTGTGCCGGTAAGGTCAATAATACTTCTTATACCGTTATGACCGCCGTGAGAACCTTTTCTTCTTATTCTCATTTTTGAGGGTTCGAGTGATATATCATCATAGATAACTATAAGATTAGAGGTATCAAGTTTATAGAAATTCAGAGCTTCTGTTATAGATTCTCCGCTGTTGTTCATATATGTAGTAGGTTTTAATAAAAGACATCTTTTTCCAGCTATATTGACATCAGCATAAAGACCCTTGAATTTCATTTTGTCAATTTTTACACCTGCATTTTCAGCGATTTTATCTATTGTTATAAATCCTGCATTATGTCTTGTGTTTTCATACTGTAATCCCGGGTTTCCGAGACCTGCTATTATATATTCAATCTTTCCGCCTGATGACTGTGACGAAATTTTAGCGAATGCATCAAAAATACTCATAATTAAACTCTCCTATTTATTTTTTATTTCTGAAATATTATTATATCATAATACATTATTTTATGCAATGATTAACTTTCGACACGTTATATTTTAAATTTCGGCATAATCACCAAAAAACTCGTTTTTTTTTTTTTTTGTAATTTATGAAATGGGTTTAAATTTTTTTGAAAAGGGGGGATTTTTATTGAAAATTGGAAATTTGTAT
>CAMWNQ010000077.1 GCA_947175655.1 uncultured Clostridia bacterium
CAAAATATATTGACTTAAATATATATTTATGTTATAATTATGAAAAATATAATAGTGAAGATTATCAAAGCAGATTATTTTGAAAGCGTAATTTGTAATATTAGCAATCCGGAAAAAAGCTCGATTTTAATTTCAGGATTCATACCACAGAAAAATAAGTAAGGAAATTTTTATGATTATTAATAATATTGGATTTAATCATTGTCACGATTCAGATTTTTTTATAGACCGTCCATATGGTAGCAATGATAATCTGTTGCTTCTTCTTAAAACGGATTCCATATTTAATCTTGATGGTAATGAAATTACAGTCCCTAAGAACTCATTTTTTATCTATAAAAAAGGCAGACCCCAACGTTATAGATGCATACCAAAAAGCACTTTCTGTAATGACTGGATTCATTTTGAATTTGAAAACGGTGAAGAAGAAACCTTTTTCGGTCTAGGATTACAATATGAACAGCCTGTACATATGCAAAATCTTTCTTTTCTCAGCTTCTGTATTAAATCAATATCATATGAATTATACTCCAATAATATAAATAAGCACAGTACAATTTCACATTATATGTTTCTGTTGTTTAACAACGTCAGTGAACAAATGTACAGAAAATTTTCACCTCATCTTAAACCGGACAGCTATTATGAACTTCTTTCAACAATCAGAAACAAAATATATAGTAGTCCTTTTGAAAAAAGAAGTGTTGATTCAACAGCACACGAAGTCAGAATGAGCAAATCTAACTTTCAGCATCTTTATAAAAAATATTTTGGTATAACTTTTATGCAGGATTTAATCAACAGTCGCATTGAATATTCAAAGATGCTTTTACTTAATACCAATCTTCATATTAATGATATTGCATTGCAGTCAGGGTATAATAATTATGTACACTTCGCAAAGCAGTTCAAAGCTAAAACAGGTGTTACTCCTCTTGAATACAAAATGATTTTTAATAATAATCTTGATATTTAAGTTAAAAATAGAGTGTGCAGATTTTTTATCGGCACACTCTTTATGATTATAAATCAGTTTTTCATTGCAGATTTCATTTTTTCTGCATATTCTTTAAGGTATTTTCCAGAATCCTCTTTATGTTCTTCAATGATTTTCACAATTGCACTTCCTACAATCACACCATCAGCAAGTTTAGAATATTTTTCAGCCTGTTCAGGTGAATTTATACCAAAACCTATTGCTATCGGATTATCTGTATATTTTCTTACAGATTCTACTATAGATTCCAAATCTGTCTTTATTTCGCTTCTCATACCTGTTACACCCATTGATGAAACAACATATACAAAGCCCTGCGATTCTTTTGCAATAAGCTTTATTCTGTCCTCGGAAGTCGGAGCAATAAGAGAAATTATATCTACATCATATTTTTCAGCAGATTCTTTTATTTCAGCTTTTTCTTCAAATGGCAAATCAGGTATAATAATACCATCTATGCCTGATTCATTGCACTTTTTAAAAAATTCCTCTGTTCCATACTTGAAAACAGTATTAATATATGTAAGAAATACAAGTGGTATTTCCGTATTTTTTCTGACGTTTTCCACAAGCTCAAATAAATGACTGATTCTTGTACCTCCAGAAAGTGAGCGTATATTAGCACTCTGTATAACAGGTCCTTCAGCTATCGGGTCTGAAAACGGAATACCTATTTCTATTAAATCAGCTCCGCCTTCAATGAGTTTATATATAAATTCTTCTGTTTTTTCTATTGATGGGTCACCTGCTGTTAAAAATCCGATGAAGGCTTTTTTATTTTCAAAAGCATTTTTAATTCTACTCATTTATATCAACTCCTCTGTATTTTGCAATTGCTGAAACGTCTTTATCTCCACGTCCAGAAAGACATATTATAATTATATCATCTTTGCTGTAATTTTTAGCTGTTTTCATAACATGTGCAACAGCGTGTGCGGATTCTATTGCACAGATAATACCTTCTGTCTTAGCAATATATTCAAAAGCTTCAACAGCCTCATCATCAGTTATAGGAACATATTCAGCTCTTCCTGAATCTCTTAAATAAGCGTGTTCAGGACCTACTCCAGGATAATCAAGACCCGCTGATATTGAATAAACAGGTGCAATCTGTCCGTCATCGTCCTGACAGAAATATGATTTCATACCATGAAAGATACCAAGTTTGCCAGTAGCCATTGTTGCAGCCGTTTCAAAAGTATCAACGCCTTTTCCTCCGGCTTCACAGCCTATAAGCTTTACTTCCTTATCATTTATAAAATTATAGAACATTCCCATTGCATTGCTTCCACCTCCGACACAGGCAACTACTGCTAAAGGAAGTCTACCTTCTTTTTCAAGAATCTGTTCCCTTGCCTCTTTACTTATAACACTTTGGAAATCCCTTACTATCATTGGGAATGGATGAGGTCCCATTACTGAACCAAGTACATAATGTGTATCGTGTACTCTTGATACCCATTCACGCATAGTTTCATTTACGGCATCTTTAAGAGTCTGCGTTCCGCTTGTTACTGCATGAACTTTTGCTCCAAGGAGTTCCATTCTGTAAACATTAAGCTTTTGTCTTTCTGTATCTTCTCTGCCCATAAATATTTCACATTCAAGCCCAAGAAGTGCAGCGGCTGTTGCAGTTGCAACTCCGTGCTGACCAGCTCCGGTTTCAGCAATTACTCTTGTTTTTCCCATTTTCTTTGCCATAAGAACCTGTCCAAGTACATTATTTATTTTATGTGAACCTGTATGATTCAAATCCTCTCTTTTGATGTAAATTTTTGCACCACCAAGATCTTTGGTCATCTTTTCTGCATAATACAAAAGAGATGGTCTTCCTGCATATTCTTTTAAAAGAGATTCAAGTTCATCATTAAATTCTTTATCATTTTTATAGAATTCATAACATTCTTCAAGATGATGTATTTCATTCATTAAGGTTTCTGGTACATATTGTCCACCGTGTATACCATATCTTCCATTATTCAAATCAGACATTAAAATATTCCTCCATTATTTCTTACAGCCTCTACAAGCTGTATCATCTTATTTTTATCTTTTATCCCATCAGTTTCAGCACCACTGCTTACATCTATACAATAAGGATTTATTTTAACAGCATCTTTAATATTATTTATATTAATGCCTCCTGCGAGAAACATTTTATTTTTGATGCTTTCTTCTATAAGATTCCAGTCGAATTTTTCTCCTGTACCGCCCTTGCCATTATCGAGAAGCACAAAATCAGATATATAGTTATCAGCTTTTATTACATCTTCATTGGTTTTTACTGATACTGCCTTTATTATCGGAATATCTCCGGTATGTTTTCTGAGTTCTGATATATAAATATTATTTTCATTTCCGTGAAGCTGTATTACATCAATAATTTCTTTTTTGGCAAGCTCAGATATGAAATGAATATCCGCATTGACAAATACTCCAACGCTTTTTATATTTTTATCAAGCATCTGTTTTAAATTATATGCCTGTTCAGAAGTAACCTGACGTTTACTTTTTGCAAATACAAATCCGATATAATCCGGTTTTATTGTATTTGCGTATTCAATATCTTCGGTGCGGAAAAGTCCACATATTTTTATCTTCATAACCTCAATCTTATTCCTTAAAGCTTTTTAACAGTTCCGCAGGATTATCACATCTCATAAAAGCTTCACCGATTAATACAGCATCAGCTTTGATGTTTTTCATACGTTGTATGTCTTCAGGTTGATGCATACCGCTTTCAGCTACAAAAATCTTGTCTTCTGGAATATATTTTCTTAATCTTTCGCTTGTACTTATATCAACATCAAAAGTTTTAAGATTACGGTTATTAACCCCGATTATCTCCGCACCACATTCAAGAGCTGTTTCGATTTCATATTCATTGTGAGTTTCAACAAGTGCTGAAAGTCCCAGACTGTGAGCAATATATAAATATTCCTTAATCTCTTCTTTTGTAAGTATACTACATATGAGAAGTATTGCAGAAGCTCCAAGGGTCTTAGCCTTATAAATCATATATTTATCTACAGTGAAATCTTTTCTTAAAAGAGGAGTTTTTACTTTCTGATGAATTTCCTGTAAATATGCATTACTGCCCTTGAAAAAATCCGGTTCAGTGAGAACAGATATTGCATCTGCTCCCATTTTTTCATATTTCTTTGCTATATCCATATAAGGAAAATCTGCTGAAATAATTCCCTTTGAAGGTGAACCCTTTTTTACTTCGCATATAAAGGACATTCCGGATTTTTCAAGTGCTTTTGTGAATGGAAAACTATTGTTATTTTCCATATCAAGTGCAATTTTCATAACTTCTTCTAAAGGCATTGATTGTTTTGCGGATTCAAGTCTTTTTTGAGTAGCAAGCTTTATATCATCAAGTATCATAATTAATCCTCTCTGGTAGCATTTACAAACTGTTTAAGTTTTTCAAAAGCTTTTCCGCTATCAATAGTATCTTCTATAATTTTCTTTGCATCATTTAAATCCGTTTCAGGATGTACAATATGATATGCAAACATACTATTAAGAACTACAGAATCTCTTCTTGCACTTTTTTCACCTTTGAGTATATTTCTTGTTATCTCTGCATTTTCTTCCGGATTACCACCTGTAAGGTCTGATTTCTGACATCTGTTAAAACCATACTGTTCAGGTGAGATAACATATTTCTTTATTTTATCACCATCAAATTCGCATATTGCAGTTTCATCAGAAAGAGAAATTTCATCAAGACAATCTTTTCCATAAACTACCATACCACGTTTTACATCGATATTATTGAGAACTTTTGCCATAGGTTCAAGAAGTTCTTCGCTGTAAACGCCTAAAAGCTGATATTCTGGTAATGCTGGATTTGATAAAGGTCCTGCAAGATTAAATACTGTTTTAAATCCAAGTTCTTTTCTTATAGCTCCGACATGTCTCATAGCTGAATGATACTTCTGTGCAAAAAGAAAACACATACCAGTTTCATCAAGTACTTTACTGCTCTTTTCCGGAGAAATATCAAGTTTTACTCCAAGAGCTTCAAGGACATCAGCAGCACCACATTTACTGGAAGCTGCTCTGTTACCGTGTTTTGCAACACTTATGCCCGCAGCACTTAATACAAATGCCGATGTCGTTGAAATATTGAAACTATTTGATTTATCTCCGCCTGTTCCTACTATTTCAAGAACTTCAGATTTATGTACCAGCTTTTCACAGTATATTCTCATAATATTTGCAAGAGCTGTTGTTTCTTCTATGGTCTCCCCTTTTATTGCAAGAGCAGTTAAAAATGCACTTTTCTGAACATCATCTGCCTGACCGCTCATAATTTCATCAAAAATCTTTTCAGCTATATCCTGTTGAAGATTATTGCCATTTACAAGTTCAATTATTCCTTCTTTAATCATATTAAAAACCTCACATTAGATTAATCTTTCAAAAAGTTCAAAATAAGAGTTCTTCCATCCGGAGTCATTATTGATTCAGGGTGAAACTGCACTCCCCATACTTTAAATTCTTTATGTGCAACAGCCATTATTTCTCCGTCAGAAGATGTGGCTGTGACTTCCAGACAATCTGGAAGTTTTTCCTGAACTGCTGAAAGTGAATGGTATCTGGCAGCAGGCATCGTGTCTCCAAGACCCGCAAACATATTATGATTCTTGTTTATTGAGATTATTTCTTTTTTACCATGAACAAGTCTCTTTGCGTGGGAAACAACTCCGCCGAAAGCTTCAACTATTGACTGATGACCCAGACATACTCCGAATATCGGAATTTCTCCGGCAAGTTCCTTTATAATTGCAATACAGTTTCCAGCTTCTGCCGGTGTTTTAGGTCCTGGAGATACAACAATATGTGATGGATTAAGCTTTCTTACTTCTTCCGGTGTCATCTCATTGTTTCTTATAACTTTTATATCTTCATTTATACTTCCTATAAGCTGATAAAGATTATAGGAAAAGCTGTCAAAATTATCAATAAGTAAAATCACGCCTCAATTCCTCCTTCTGCAAGTTTCACTGCATTTACTACAGCTTTAGCTTTATTAATGCATTCCTGGTATTCATTTTCCGGAATACTGTCTGCAACTATTCCTGCACCACTTCTTATAAAGAGTTTTCCCTGTTTTTTGAATGCAAGTCTTATAGCAATGCATACATCAAGATTTCCAGTGAAGTCAAGATATCCGATAGCTCCGCCATAAATACCACGCTTATTATTTTCAAGTTCATTTATAATCTCACAGGCTCTTATTTTAGGAGCACCTGAAAGAGTTCCGGCAGGAAGAATAGAATCAATAGCATCAATAACAGTCTTGTTTTCAGATATTTCTCCTCTTACTGATGAACCAATGTGCATTACTTTTGAAAAACGTTGTATTTCCATATAGCTTTCAACCTGCACACTGCCGAATTTACTTATTTTTCCTATATCATTTCTTCCCAAATCCACAAGCATATTATGCTCTGCACGTTCTTTCTCATCAGCAAGTAATTCTTCTTCCAGACGTTTATCTTCAGTATCATCAATTCCTCTCGGACGAGTTCCGGCAAGCGGATATGTATGAAGTACACCGTCTTCAAGTCTTACAAGAGTTTCAGGGGAAGAACCAGCAATTTCAACATCATCACTTGCAAAATAGAACATATAAGGAGATGGATTTTCTGTTCTAAGAACTCTGTAAACATCAAAAATGCTTCCTTCGGCATCAGCATCAAGACGGTTTGAAAGCACTACTTGAAAAATATCACCTTCATATATATACTTCTTTGCTTTGTTTACCATACCACAATATTCTTCTTTCGTAAAAAGCGAACGTATTTCTGATTTAAGTTTAAGAGGTTTTGATTTTTTTGGCACATTTTTAAGAATAATATTTGATATATTTTTAATTTCTTCGCAACCCTTTTTATAATTTTCTTCAATGTTATCAGTTTTTATATTTACTATTATTACTATTTTCTGACGCTGATTATCAAATGCTATAATTTTATCAAAAAGCATAAGGTCAACGTCCTTGAAGTTTTCTGTATCATTTGCATCAAGATTTAAAGAAGGTTCACTGTATTTTATATAGTCATAAGAAAAATATCCTACAAGACCTCCTGTAAATGAAGGATATCCTTCAAGTTTAGGACTTTTATATTCATGAAGTATATTTTCAATATATTTTTTTGGATTTACTTTTTCATATATTTCAGTATGTGCTTTATTGTCCTTGATACTGAGACAACCATTTGCACAGGATATTTCAAGTATCGGATTATATCCCAGAAATGTATATCTACCCCATCTTTTAGTATTGTCAACACTTTCAAGTATAAAACAGTGATGGCTCTCATCTTTCAAACTAGCCATTAACTGTATTGGTGTTTTCATATCCGAATACATTTCAGCTTTTATTGGAATAACCTTAAAATCTCCCGATTCAGCCGTTTTTTTGACATCTTCAATAGAAGTCATTATAACTGTTTCCTGCATAAGAAAAGCCTCCCTTTAATAATTATGATAATTAATAGTATTATTTTAAAATAAATCCTGAAAGGCAACAAAAAAATCCCTGACAAGATTTGAAATTCTTGTCAAGGACTAATACTTTACAATATCAGCGGTGCCACCTTGATTTACAGAAATATCTGTACACTTTTTACGGAATACCATCATATTCCTGACAACTTACGTATGCCTACACGTCATAGAATACTAAGCCATAAAAACTTTTCACTATGCCCTCAGCGACCCATTTAACAATCCGTTACTCAATCCGGCTCTCAGCTTTCCGAACTCTCTGTAAAGCACAGCAATTGTTTTTACTCTCGCCTCAACGGTTTATATAACTGTAGTTATTATACAACTAAAAAATTAATATGTCAAGAGGTTATATATATTTTTTATATTTAACTATATAAATTTACAATTAATAATTCTTAATATACATTAAAAATTATAAACTGAAATA
>CAMWNQ010000078.1 GCA_947175655.1 uncultured Clostridia bacterium
ATGTTGATAATAGACAGCACTGAAATTTTTTTTATTATCAACAATCTTTATCATAAAGTTAAAACCTTATCCCTTAATATATTTACAAGATTTAAAGCATCATCATAATCAGAGGCTTTTATAACACAGGACGGAGAATGAAGATATCTACAGGGGAGTGATACAGCCATAGTCTTTACACCGTTTCCGCTTATATGAATAGCACCACTGTCATTTCCCCCAGCAACAACGGTTTTTGTCTGAATTTTTATATTATTTTCCTTTGCTGTATCAAAAGCAAGGTTATATAAATCCCTGTCATACATTGTACTTCTGTCCATATATGACACAACAGCACCCTGTCCAAGATGACATACTCTTTTTGCACCTGATACACCGTCAATATCTGATGCTGTTGTGGCTTCAAGAACAATTGCAATATCTGGATTTACTCTGTATGCAGATACGCCTGAACCTCTGAGACCAATTTCCTCTTGAACATTAAATACATAGTAAGTATCATATTGATGTTCTTTTTCAATAAGTTCAAGCATTATTGAACAACCTGCACGGTCATCAATAGCTTTTGATTTTATCATATTATCACCGAATTTAATAAAATCGGAATCAAAATAAACAAAATCTCCAAGTTTTACATATTTTTCAGCTTCAGCTTTATCAGATGCACCAATATCTATATACATATCTGATATTTTGGGAGCTTTTTCTCTTGCATCAGCTGAAAGACGATGAACAGGCAATGAACCTATTACACCTTTTATATTGTTTTTATTTATAGTAACACGTCTTCCCATAATAACTGATGAATCTATACCACCAACTGTATCAAAAAGAATAGTGCCATCATCATTTATATAAGTTACAATAAAACCTACTTCATCCATATGAGCACAAATCATAAGTTTTTTATCTGGTGTGCTTTTACCTTTTTTGAGTGCTATTACATTTCCAAGATTATCTATTGTATATTCACATTTATCTTTAATTCTGTTTATTATAAAATCTCTTACAGCATTTTCATTTCCGGAAACACCATTTATTAAACAAAGTTCCTTTAAATATTTCAAATTATTCAGCTCCTTTCAGATATTCAGAAATAAGAAGTCCTGTATATTCAACGTCTTTCATATTTATTACTTCAACAGGAGTATGCATATATCTGAGTGGTATTGATAATGTACAAGCTTTTGCACCGCATCTGTTTACTGCAAATCTGTCAGCATTAGTGGAAGTCAGACCATTCATAACTTCAAGCTGATATGGTATATTTTTGTTTTTTGCAGTATTTATAAGATTTTCAGAAATTTCTGCTGAAAGTGAGGGAGATATGCCAATCATAGTGCCTTCGCCAAGTTTTCCACATTTTTTTATGTCATCACCATATGCATATCCAAAACTTACATCAACAGCAATTGCGATATCAGGGTTTATTTCAAAAGCTGATATCTTTGCACCTTTTTCACCAAGTTCTTCCTGTGATGAGAAGAGAACAGTTACATTATAATTAATAGAATCTTTTTTATCTTTAAGAAGTTCCAGTGCATAAAGTATTGAAGCTGTTCCACATCTGTCATCAAGTGCAAGACCAGTAACGCAGTCACCGAGCAGTGGCTGAAATTCACCGCAGAATGATACAAAATCACCAACTGATACTATTTCTTCAAGCTGGTCTTTTGAATATCCGGTATCAATTGTTACCTGTTCCATTTTTAAAACTTCCTGACTGGAAGCAAGATGCGGAGGAATTGAACATACAACACCTTTGATATTTTTTTTGCCGTGTATTTCGACCTGTTGTGCAGGAAGCAAACGGCGGTCAAGACCACCTACATTTCCAACTTTTATAAATCCTTCATCAGTAATATAAGTTACAATCATGCCTACTTGGTCTATGTGAGCATCAAGAAGTATATGAGGTCTTCCTTGGATAAAATCCCCGAAAGTTCCGATTACATTTGAATTTTTTATCATAGCATCGGGACAATATGGCTTTAAAAATTCCAAAGCGGTTTTACATATATGATTTTCATTGCCGGATACGCCTTTTGTATCCGACAATGTTTTTAAAACTTTTTTAATATCCATTTTTTAATCTCCTGACTAGTATAAATTTATTTAGAGTGCATTTACAAGCTGTTTGAAATGTCTGCCACGGTCTTCGAACATACGATACATATCAAAACTTGCACAGGCAGGGGATAATGAAACAATATCACCTTTTTTAGCGTACTTGTATGCAGTATTTACTGCTTCCTGCATATCTTCTACAATAATGATTTGTGTTGATTCAGGATTGTATTTTTTTGAGGCAGTAACAGCATCACGAATTTTATATTTTGTTTCACCCATAAGAATAAGAACCCTTACTTTTTCACAGATTGCATCTGCCATAGGTTCAAACGATATTCCCTTATCAGAACCGCCCTGAATCATAATTTGTTTTTCATCAAATGAATTAAGGCAGGCAAGTACTCTTGTAGGACTTGAAGCGATTGAATTATTATAATATTTTGCACCGTTTATTTCTCTTACGAATTCGATTCTATGTTCAACACCGCCGAATTCTTTTGCAATTTTTCTGATATTTTTGATGCTTACTTCTCCCCATACAGCAGAAATTGCAGTTAAATAGTTTTCAACATTATGCATTCCTGGTATACGGATTTCATTCATATTCATAACTTCTGTGACATTTCCATATTCATTATAGCAAAGAATATTATTTTCATTCAAGAAACTTCCATTATAAGGCTTATCAAAACGACTAAAATATGAAAGTTTACCTCTTACAAGAGCATTTAAATTTTTAGTTGTTTCATTATCATAACTGAGAACTGTTCTTGAAAAAGCATTTTGATGATTTAATATATTGCATTTTGCATATATATATTCTTCCATAGTTCCATGTACATTGAGATGATTTGGTGTTATATTAGTTATAACAGCAACATCAGGGGATTGTCTCATTGAGAGAAGCTGGAAACTTGAGAGTTCTATAACAGCAATATCATCTTCATTTATTTCCTCTATTATTGGAAGAAGTGCTTTTCCGATATTTCCGCCTAAATGTACCCTTTTCCCTTCAGATTTGAAAAGTTCTGATATAATAGTAGTAGTAGTAGTTTTTCCGTCAGAACCTGTAACAGCATATATTTTACAAGGACATATATCAAAAAAGACTTCCATTTCAGAAGTAACCGCTACACCGTTTTTAATAGCATCCTGAAGTTTTTCATTATTGAAATAAACTCCTGGAGAACGGAATACTATATCGAAATCAGTAAGTGAATCAAGGTATTTTTCTCCCATAATATATTTTGCACCAAGATTTTCAAGTTCTGAATAAAGGTCGCCCATTTGCTCAGCACTTTTTCTGTCACATATTGTAACATCTATTTTTTTGGCAAGGAATAATTTTATAATATCTGTATTGGTTACTCCTGTACCAATAAAAGCTACTTTTTTATTTTGGATTTCTTTAAAAAATTTCTGTACTTTTGTCATAAACAAGCCTCCGTATAAATTAAATTAAAATTTAAGCACATATCATATATTATATCAAATTTTTATGTACAATGCAATATTTTACTGCAAAAATTTTATATAAACTGATTTTAAAGTTGTATAATTAAAAAACCTCCCGACAAGAAATCGGGAGGAATTTTTATCTTATTTATAAATTTGCTATTAATAGTTAAGGGTTACTGAAACAAGGTCACCAAGTCCCCAGTAATTGTAAAGATACATAACATCTTGAGGATTGTTTATTTCAAATACTACTGAACCGTCTTTCATTTCAGCCTGTAAAACAGAGTGGCTTTCATTCCAGCACTGACCAAGAACGAGACATCCGCTTGCATATGCGATAGTATTTTTGAAATTCAATTCAATGGACTTAATATTTTTATAATCATAATCAGCGAGTGAATATGCTGTGCCAAATTTTACATCATTTAAAACAATACTCTTAGAATCTGATGAATTATTATTAGTTGTTGTAACAACAGGTTCTGTAGTAGTGGTGATAGTAGTTGTTGTAGTCGGCTTTGCAGTAGTTGTTGTTGCTTTTGTTGTAGTTGTTATTGGTTTTGCAGTAGTGGTGGTAGTTGTAGTTGTAGTCGGCTTTGCAGTAGTTGTTGTTGCTTTTGTCGTAGTTGTTATTGGTTTTGTAGTAGTAGTTGTTATAGTAGTTTCTTTTGTAGTTGTAGTTGTAGCAGGCTTATTTGTAGTAGTTTCAGGCTTTGTAGTTGTTGAAGTTGTAGGTTCTGCAGTGGTAGTAGTAGTTGTTGTTGTAACAGGTACAGTAGTTGTAGTAGTAACAACTTCTTCATTTTCATTATTTTCGCCTTCATACTGAACTACACTTATAAAGTTTGAACATGAGAAGTATTCACTGTCAGGACTATTTTTTCCATAAACCTGAACAACATTTTTTGTGCCTATTTCGCTTGTGAAGTAATCAGCTGGAAGTGTAACAGTTGCTTTTCCGTTTTCAGTTTTAACAGTTTCAACAAAAACATTATTTACATAGAAATCCATGTAGTTTGCTTCCCAAGGATTTCCAACCTGTCCAGTAATCTGAAAATCTTTGCCTGTCTGAATTTTTCCGCCACCTGCAATAACTGAAATATCATCAGCTTCAATAGCAGAACCGTCAGCATTCTTTACAGATACAGAAAGATTAGAGCTTACAGTACCATCAAGACTCTTTATGATGCTTTCTTCTGTAGCAAACTGTTCATCAAGCCAGCCAATACGTTTATTCATCCATGTAATCATTGTTTCAAAATCTTTTTCATATGATGTATTCTTCCATTTAGCATCATCAGCTTTGGCAGAAGTATATATTTCATTATAAATCTGATTTACATAGCTATCAGGATTTTCAGTATCAAAGTATGAAAGGATAGTATCACGGTTCTTCCAATAATATTCCTGTTCTTTAATAGCAAAGTAATCATTCTTACCTACTTCATAGAACCATCTTCCAGCCCATGAACCCTGATTTATCCACTGATTGTAATTGAGAGTAGGCCAGCCAGGAATTTCATTACCCATTGCCCAGTCAAAATCCCATACAGGACCAAAAGTAATATTATTATTTTCAATATACATATAGTTACTGCGATGACCGATTTCATTCATAAAAGTCATTCCAACAGTCCAATAACCAAGAAGTGACTCCATATTACAAAGTTCGTTAAAAGCAGTCTTTTTACCATTTATAGTAGTATTGCCTGTTTTGCTGTAAACAGCGTCTTCAAAATTCTGGATAGTAGTTTTTACACTGTTCATCATTTCATCGTTGGTTCTGAGAAATTCAGGTGCAACACTTGAAATTCCTACATTTTTTGATGTAAAGAAATATGATTCGTCAGTATTGGCATCAACTGCCATTTCAAGGAGATAACCATCAGTTTTAGCTATTTTTTTCTGGAGCTTACTCCATTCAGAATATGTTGAAGCAACATCATAAACAGTTCCTTCAAATTCAAAATTTCCTGTTGTCATCCAAGAGAGGTCTTGAGACATAGCATCTTCAAGACGACCCTTAAATTCCTTATCTTTTATTCCCAAAGCTTTATAAATTTCACCGGCAGCATCTTCAGCAGCACCCTTATAATCATAAATATCAACACGGTTTTTATCTACTCTGATATGCTCGCAGAACTGATAATTGCCCTGATATTCTCCGTTTACAACAACATCAACGAATATTGAATCCATAGCATTTACACCAATATCCTTGGCGACAGTATTAGCTACCTGATTTCTCATAAAAGTTCCGTCATTGTAGTTAGCCATAAGAACCCAGTGTTTATTCTTTCCCATACCAAACATATCAGTTTTGCTGTCGAGTTTGATTTTGTAAGGCTTTTTATCGAATCCCCATGTAGAACTTCCACGGCCTTTAATCTGAATATCGCCATCATAAAGCTGTTTATCATTGTTGTAGAGACTATTTCCTTGAACTTTCATAGTTGCACTGTAATAATCATCATGACTTGCAGACCAGTTCATTTTATTGAAATCGTCACAGTCAATATATAAAACTGGAAGATTACTGCAATATATACTCTGGCTTGCAACAACCTCATCACCTGAAACAACGTCCACTCTCAGGAATTTTTCAAGGTCGTTTTCTGAAACAACATATGTATTTTCAGTTGAAACTTTTTCGTTATTTATATACCAAGCCAAAGAATATTCGTCAGCACCCGAAACTGTAACACTCATTTCTGAACCTGCCGAAGCATATTGATTATTGAATGAAACAGAAAGTTCTTCAACAGCTTCTGATTCTATATTTTCATTACTTGAAACAGCATTTACTGAAAGAACTGTATTCATACCTGTTGATGAAATTGCTAATATTGAAGCAAGCATAGCTGATAATATACGATAATTTTTACTCATAATAATATCCTTCTTTCCGAATTTTTAATTTATACATATTATACACTATTTTTTTACAAATGTCAATAGTTTTCAGGAAAATAATATAAAAATTTTTTCAAAATTCTTGAATACTAATGGAAAATAACATCTTTTAAAAAAATATATAAAATAATAGTTATTTATCAGCAATTATGATTGAGCAAAAAAATAAAAGTTTTTAAATATTTTCTTGATGTTTCACTTTTATTATGATATAATTAAAAGACATAAGATTTTTAACAGATTTGACTCAGCATCAGCAGGAGGTATAGAATATGAGTTTTCCATTCCGCTTTATCCGCACACATAGAAATGAATTCGTCTGGACAGACGACAGAATGTATCGTATTGAATTTGTAAATCCAAAGATACAACCACATGATGAATATGCTTTGTTGAGCAAGGATAATCCAGTTATGTATTTTTATTATGACTTTACACTTTACACTAAATCAGACGGAAAATGGGATAAGTTTGCTTATGTTATGACATATGACTTTCCTGCAATATATCGTTTACTTGATTGTATTCATGAAGTAATCAGTTTACCAGTAAAAAAGGGTACACAATGTATAGAGATGGAACATGGAAAGGAATATATCCGAACTACAGACGCAACAATGTGGATAGCAGAAGATTATTATAGAATTGACCGTCATTATATTACTCAAAATAAATCAGAATGGTATAATTTAACTGTTGGAGTAGGAGACCGTGCACTTTTAATAAATGGACTTGACCGTAGCGATATTCTTGCACTTAAAGAATGTGCAAAAAAATTTATAAAATTTGCATATGAAATTACAAACAAAAGAGTAATGAGCTATATAAATGATGCAAAAATAAGTTTCTGCATTGAATATGACAGGCTTTGGCAGAAAGAACTTTCAAAATCAGATGAAAATTTCAATTCTGTACCTACAGGCAGAAACAGTTCAATGTTTATGATAGGGGACGAAATCTGGATGACTATGTATTTTCCAGAAGGAAGCACTCTATCAGAAGAAATACCTAATGGAAAACTGATAGATATGAACTCTTATTCAATTACTGTACAGTCAGATTATGATTCAGATGATATAACTGTCATTAAGATTGACCATTTACTTAATATATTTCATCAAATAAATGACGACATACCGTGTTTGCAATATAATGCAAATCAAATCGCAGAAGATTTTTACAGAGCATTGCCAGACAATTTCAAAAAAAATTTTGCTGATACCCCTGATGATAAACTTGTCTGGCAATATGGAGAGATACTTCGTGACAGATATCATATGTATCGTCCAGAACACGGATTTCTTGATAATTATAATGCAAGTCAAGATGATAAACATTGCTCACAACGTGAAATAATTCTTGATGAAGTTTGTATGAATATTGTTAAGAGAATAAAAGAAATTCAAGCAGGACAGATATAATAATCAATAGTATTATAATAATAAAAATTATTAGTTAAATAATTTCTCTATAATATTTAAT
>CAMWNQ010000079.1 GCA_947175655.1 uncultured Clostridia bacterium
AAATATACAAGGTCAAAAATTTTTTTCGGAAAAAATTGGATTAGGTCTTGAAAAAATGAAAAAAATAGTGTAGAATAAAATTTGTAGGATTGACAGCTTATGTCAGTCAACTTATTTTATATAATTAAATGAAAGGATGTCATAAAAATGGCAGGTTTAAACAAAGTTACTGTAGAAGATATTAATGTTAAAGGCAAAAAAGTTCTTGTAAGATGTGATTTTAATGTTCCTCTTAAAGAAGGCGTTATCACTAACGACAACAGAATTCAGGCAGCTCTTCCAACAATTAAGAAGCTTATTGCTGACGGCGGAAAAGTAGTTCTTTGTTCACATCTCGGCAAGCCTAAGAATGGTCCAGAAGAAAAATTCTCACTTGCTCCTGTTGCTGCAAGACTTGCTGAAGTTCTTGCTCCTGCAAAGGTTACTTTTGCAAATGATGATACTGTAGTAGGCGAAAATGCTAAGAAAGCAGTTGCTGAAATGGCTGAAGGTGAAGTAGTTCTTCTCCAGAATACAAGATTCAGAGGTGCTGAAGAAACAAAGAACGGTGAAGATTTTTCAAAGGAACTCGCTGAACTTGTTGACAATGAAGTTTTTGTTATGGATGCTTTCGGTTCTGCACACAGAGCTCACGCTTCAACAGCAGGTGTTACTAAGTTTGTAAAAGAAACAGCTGTTGGATATCTTATGCAGAAGGAAATCCAGTATCTTGGAAATGCTGTAGAAGTTCCTGAAAGACCTTTTGTTGCAATTCTTGGTGGTGCTAAGGTAGCAGATAAGCTCAATGTTATCTCAAATCTTCTTGAAAAGTGTGATACTCTTATTATCGGTGGTGGTATGGCTTATACATTCCTTAAAGCTAAGGGTTATGAAGTAGGTACATCACTTGTTGACAATGAAAAGATTGACTACTGCAAGGAAATGATGGCAAAGGCTGAATCACTCGGAAAGAAGCTTCTTCTTCCAGTAGATACTACAATTGCAGCTGAATTCCCAAATCCTATAGATGCTGAAATTACAGTTGAAAATGTTGATTCTGATAAGATTCCTGCTGACAAGATGGGTCTTGATATCGGCGTTAAGACTCAGGAAATGTTTGCAGAAGCAGTAAAGTCAGCTAAAACAGTAGTATGGAATGGTCCTATGGGCGTATTTGAAAATCCAGTACTTGCAAAGGGTACTATTGCAGTAGCTAAGTCACTTGCTGAAACAGATGCTACTACTATCATTGGTGGCGGTGACTCAGCAGCAGCAGTTATTCAGCTTGGTTTCTCAGATAAGATGAGCCATATTTCAACAGGTGGCGGTGCATCACTTGAATATCTTGAAGGCAAGGTACTTCCAGGTGTTGCAGTTATCGCTGAAAAGTAATTTTTAAATAATTCAGTATTTTTAGATTTAAATGGAGAACAGATTAATTTCTGTTCTCCTGTATGCTGTAAGTGTTATAATTGAGGTGGGCTGTAATGGATAAAATAGAAAAATTCGCTGAAAACCACGAAAAAAGTACAATTTTATATATAGTTGTTGCTTTTTATTTCGGATTGATGTTAGGAGCTTTGATGTCAGTTGCAAAAAACGGTATATCTGTATTCAGTCACAATAAAATAATGGATAATGGCAGAAGTAATACAATAATGGACAACGGCAGAAGTAATACAGCATTTTCATCTACAAACCGTTTTCCAAAATATTTAAAAAAATAATAAAAAGGGGTAATTAAAAATGAATAAATCAACCAGAAAAGCAATTATTGCAGGTAACTGGAAAATGAATAATACAAGACCTGAGGCTAAGGAACTTCTCCAAGCAATAAAGCCTCTCGTTGCAAATGCAGAAAATAATGTTGAAGTTATCGCTTGTGTACCTTTCACAAACCTTGAAACAGCTGTAAACGTTACAGCAGGTTCAAATGTAAAGATTGGTGCTGAAAATGTTCACTTCAAGAAGAACGGTGCATATACAGGTGAAATCTCAGCTGATATGCTTACTGAACTTGGTGTTGAATATGTAGTAGTTGGTCACAGCGAAAGAAGACAGTATTTCGGTGAAACTGATGAAACAGTAAACCTCAGAACTCTTGCAGCTCTTGAAGCAGGTCTCAAGCCTATTGTATGTGTTGGTGAAACTCTTGAACAAAGAGAACTCGGCATTACTGAAGAAGTTATCGCTATGCAGACAAAAATCGCTCTCAAGAATACTTGTGAAAAGTGCATAAAGAATGTTGTTATAGCTTATGAACCAGTATGGGCTATTGGTACAGGCAAGGTTGCAACTCCTGAACAGGCTGAAGATGTATGTGCATTTATCCGTAAGACTGTTGAAGGTCTCTTTAATAAGGAAATTGCTGATGGTATGACAATCCAGTACGGCGGTTCAATGAATGCTAAGAACTGTGCTGAACTTCTTGCAAAGCCAAATATAGATGGTGGTCTTATCGGTGGTGCATCACTTAAGGCTGAAGATTTCAATACAATAGTACAGGCTGCTGTTGAAGGTTAATTTAATAATGTACTTTAAAAAAACTTGTACCATTCTGTTGACCGTAATTGCATTAAGTTCCTTATTTATATCAACGAGCTGTGCTGACAGTAAAAATATAGATAATACAGATTCAGGCATTACCGTTGGAATGCCTGAACCGGATAAAATAGTACCTACAAAAGATGAACTTATAAAAAATCTTAATGATAATGGTTATTCAGTCAAAACTTTTGATAAAATACTTGATACAGATATTTCTGGTGAGAGAGTATACGCTGAAAAAGGAAAGAAATATATTGATATATGCTATGGACTCAGTAATTCCGATGCGGAAACGCTGTTCAAAAGATATGAGGAATATAAATCAGGCGATTACTATATTATTGCTCAGAACGGAAATTATGTTTATGCAGTAAGTGATAAGAAGACCTTTAAAATAAGCGGATTTGAAAGCACAGATAATGTAGGTCAACAGTACATACATGAATAAAAATTATTTAGGAGGTTATTTATGTCAAAGAAACCCGTAGCACTTATTATTATGGACGGTTTCGGTTATAATCCAAGCGATTATGGAAACGCTATAAAGGCTGCAAACACTCCGAATCTTGACAAGTATATGACAAATCCAAAACATAATACTATAATCGGAGCAAGCGGTCTTGATGTCGGACTTCCTGACGGACAGATGGGCAATTCAGAAGTAGGACATACAAATATCGGTGCCGGAAGAATCGTATACCAGATGCTTGTAAAGATTTCAAAGTCTATAAAGGATGGCGATTTCTTTGAAAACAAGGCCCTTTGTGACGCTGTTAAAAATTGCAAGGAAAACGATTCATCACTTCACCTTATGGGACTTCTTTCACCGGGAGGAGTTCACAGTCATATGGAACATCTCTATGGACTTCTTGAAATGGCTAAGAAAAACGGTCTTGAAAAGGTTTATGTCCACGCATTCCTTGATGGTCGTGATGTTCCACCGTCATCAGCTGCTGAATTTATGGAAGAAGCAGTAAGTGAAATGAATAAAATCGGTGTAGGTTCAGTTGCAACTATTTCAGGACGTTTTTATGCTATGGACAGAGACAATGCTTGGGACAGAGTTGAAAAAGCTTATAATGCTCTTGTTTTCGGCGAAGGTGTTCAGGAGACTGATCCTGTTCAGGCTATAAAGAATTCATATGCAAATGAAGTTACTGACGAATTTATGCTTCCTACTGTTGTAAATAAGAATGGTATGATTAAAGAAAATGACAGCGTTATATTCTTTAATTTCCGTCCTGACCGTGCAAGACAGATTACAAGAGCGTTTGTTGACCCTGAATTCAAGGGATTTGAACGTAAAAACGGATGTTTTGCATTGAACTTTGTTTGTATGGCACAATATGATGCCTCAATGCCTAATGTATCAGTAGCATTCCCTCCGGAACAACTTACAATGACACTTGGTGAATATCTTTCAAAACTTGGAAAAACTCAGCTCCGTATTGCAGAAACTCAGAAATATGCACATGTTACTTTCTTCTTCAACGGCGGAGAGGAAAAACAGTTTGAAGGTGAAGACAGAATACTTATCAAGTCACCTGATGTTGAAACATTTGATATGAAACCTGAAATGAGTGCATATGAAGTAACAGATGCAGTAGTTGAGGCTATCAATTCTGATAAGTATGATGTAATAATCCTCAATTATGCTAACTGTGATATGGTAGGACATACCGGTATATTTGATGCTGCAAAATCAGCAGTTGAAGCAGTTGATGAATGTGTCGGAAGAATGGTTGATGCTATACTCTCTAAGGGTGGTGCGGCTCTTATAACAGCTGACCACGGAAATGCTGATAAGATGTATGAACCTGATGGCAGTGCATTTACAGCACATACAACAAATCCAGTACCATTTATAGTTGTTGGTGAAGAAAATTGCGAACTTCGTGAAGGCGGAGTGCTTGCTGATATTGCACCTACTATACTTCAGCTTCTTGAAGTACCAAAACCTGCTGAAATGACAGGTAAATCACTTATAAAGTAATTAAATTGAATCTCTGAATATCCGGCAGATAATGTCGGATTTCAGATAATTTTATGATAAAGATATTATATAATGGAGGTTTTTTAATATGAAGAAATTTGTTTGTAGCGTATGCGGTTATGTTTATGAAGGTGAAAATGCTCCGGAAGCATGTCCAGTTTGTAAAGCACCAGCTGAAAAGTTTACTGAACAGAAAGCGGATGAACTCTCTTGGGCAGCTGAACATGTTGTAGGGGTTGCAAAGGGTGTTAGCGAAGATATTCTTAATGACCTCAGAGCTAATTTTGAAGGTGAATGTTCAGAAGTAGGAATGTATCTTGCTATGGCAAGAGTAGCTTACAGAGAAGGCTATCCTGAAATTGGTTCTTACTGGGAAAAGGCAGCTTTTGAAGAAGCTGACCACGCTGCTAAGTTTGCAGAACTCCTCGGAGAAGTTGTTACAGACAGCACAAAGAAAAATCTCGAAATGCGTGTTGCTGCTGAAAACGGTGCAACAGCAGGTAAATTTGACCTTGCTAAACGTGCAAAGGCAGCTAATCTTGATGCTATTCATGACACTGTACACGAAATGGCAAGAGATGAAGCAAGACACGGAAAGGCTTTTGCCGGACTTCTTAAAAGATACTTTGGTGAATAATTAATAATAAACCAAAATGCACCTGCTGATTTTTAATCGGCAGGTGTTATTTTTTAGCTTTTAGAGGTGATTATAAATTATGAAAAAAGATTTAACGTCAGGCAATATTACAAAATCACTGATTTCTTTTGCTCTTCCTATGATTGCCGGAAATCTTCTTCAGCAGGCATATAATATCGCTGATACTCTTATTGTTGGTCGTTTTTTGGGAGAAGACGCTCTTGCATCAGTTGGAAGTACATATACTCTTACTACTTTTATTTATTCAATAATTATCGGTTTATGTATGGGGAGTGGTTCGCTTGTTTCATATTACTATGGAAATAAAAATAAGGAACTTTTGAAAACAAGTATCAGTATGTCATTTGCTATAATATTTATAGTTTCTGTTATTATGGAGATACTGACTCTTTTTACAATATCAGGAATTTTAAAACTTATTAAAACTCCTTCTGAAATCACAGATATGACATCAGATTATGTCCGGATTATTCTTTCAGGAATAATATTTATATTTCTGTATAATTTTTAAGCATATATGCTCAGAGCATTTGGAAATTCTATTACTCCTCTTATTTTTCTTGCGATTGCTTCTGTTCTAAATATAATACTTGATATAGTTTTTGTAATGTTTCTGAATTATGGAGTAAAGGGTGCAGGATATGCGACAGTTATTTCCCAGATATTTTCTGGAGCAGGTCTTGCCATATATTCGTTATTAAGAGAAAAGAATCTCAGATTAAAATTTTCTGATATAAAATTCAATAAAAAAGATTTTTTTGAAGTGGTTAGAATGTCGTCATCAGCATCAATACAGCAGTCTGTAATGAATTTTGGAATACTTATGATACAGGGACTTGTAAACAGTTTTGGTACAACAGTAATGGCAGGTTTTACAGTTGCAGTAAAAATAGATGCGCTTGCATATATGCCAGCACAAGAGTTTGGAAATGCCTTTTCTTTGTTCGTTTCACAAAATCACGGAGCAAAAAAATCTGATAGAATAAAAGAATGTATAAAGAAATCATTCATAATATCTGCAATATTTTGTATACTGGTATCTTTAGTAGTAATTATATTTTCAGAACAGCTTATGCAGTTTTTTGTCAGCAAAGATGAAACGGATATTATAATAACGGGTGTAAAATACCTTGTAACAGAGGGTTCTTTTTATGTCGGAATAGGATTATTGTTTCTATTTTACGGATATTATCGTGGAATAAACAAGCCTGAAATATCACTTATACTTACTGTCATATCTTTAGGTACAAGAGTTGTACTTGCATATATTATTTCGGGATTTGATATGATAGGAGCATCCGGAATATGGATTTCTATACCTGTTGGATGGATTCTTGCTGATATTGCAGGGTTTATATATATGAAGAGAAATATCAAATAACAATTTTTTAATCAGTAATTGATGATTTTTTAATTGTCAATTACTGATTTTTTGTAAAACTTTACAAATGTCAAGAAATAGTATTGACAACTATTCTTGTCATCTGTTATACTATCATTGCCGGTGATGACAACTAAAGTTGTCAAATTTTATAAGACTGATATATATTCAGCAGAAATGGATAATGATATGAAAAATAATGAAAACAAAAAAATTAATATTGAAACTGGAGGAATCGGATATGTGAAAGGATATGATATGCAGAATTTAACTGTAAAAAAGATTGAAAAAGGCAAGCTTGGAAATATTCTTTCAGATGTAGTAGATATAAATCAGCTTGAAGATGAAATAAGGGAAGCATTAAAAAATAACTGTCCCGTATGGGGATATTTCAAGAAAAAACAAATGTGGAGCTGTTATATTTTTGAAAAAGTTCAGATTTCTAAAGATTCTATTACCCCTGCTCCTCAGACAAACAAAGACAATCTTATAATGTACAGAATAAAGCATATGTATATACACCCTGATGCTGAACAGTATTCAGGTCAGATGATGCAAAGTGTTTTCTCGTGTATTAAGGAATATGTATGGTTTGGTATTGAAAATGGAAATGCCTGTGATGGATTTATTATTGATGAAAAATCATATGTATACAAAAGAACCACTAATATGGGTCTTCCGATAGGTTTATGTTTTATGTGTTGTGGTTTATTATTGGGACTGATGATGAATAATATAGGTTTGGGATTATGTATTGGAATTGGTGCAGGATTTAGTCTTAATATGGCATTTTCATCAGGAAAAGTTTCGGAGGTTCATATTATCGAAAAAGATAGTCAGATAGGGTGATATAAAACATGCCACTTTACAATAAATTAAAAGAATATCGTGCAAAACTTGGTGTAAATCAACAACAGATGGGTGCATTAGTTCATACTTCTAGACAAACAATAAGTCAGATTGAAAGAGGAGATTACAGTCCATCAGTAAGTCTTGCATTAAAAATTGCAAAAGTATGCGATGCAAAAGTTGAAGATATATTTCAATATGAGGAGGAAGACAATGATGAATAAAAACAATAAATCCAGTAATATCAAAATTTATATTATATTTGCACTTGTTATGATTTCTTGTCTTGTGGGAGGATTTTTTGTCGGAAAATTTACAGGAAAAAACAGTGATATTCTGGCATCTATAAACTGGGATAAGTTTGCCTTGTTTATTTCAAATTCATTACCTGTTGCATATGGAGTTTTAAT
>CAMWNQ010000080.1 GCA_947175655.1 uncultured Clostridia bacterium
AATTTTTTTTATATTTTGAAAAACGAAAAAAAATTCCAAGAACATCTTGACAAATGGAAAAATTTGTGTTATAATAAATTTGAAATATAAAAGCTTTATATTTTAGATTATATCATAAAATTAAAAGGTCAGTATGATATAGAAATTATATTATAATCGGAGGTAAAAATTATGAAATTAAAAAAAGTTATATCCACTTTATCGGCAATGTCAGTTTTATTTAGTTCAGGTGCTATGATTGCAAATGCATTGAATACTGTAGAAGTTGATAATGACACAATTGCATCAGGTTATAGCAATTATAATTCGGGTTGTACATATATAACGGGAAGTACTCTTTACAATGGTGATGCAAGAATATCAAGTTCTTCTGAACACGGTGAATATCGTTGGTATTTTCCTAATCAAATTAATGAAGTGTGTACTAAAGATGTAGCTATTTTTGCATATTTAGACCATGGAGAATTTACAGACCCAGAGGCTAAATATTATATTAATGATGGACCTAGTAAATATAATGTAGAATATGTTGGAAGCATTAATCAAAATACAGCCTTAAGAGGTTGGAACTATGTAGCAAAAAATGCTACTTTTACAGGTGTTTCATTACATGCAGAGGTGCGTTCTTCTGATAAAGAAGATTCTCGTATGGGAGCCGATGCCATACGAGTTACATATTATTAAAGGAGAATTTTTAAAATGAAAAAAGTTAGAACAGTAATACTTTGTACATCTCTTGCGGTCTGTGTGTTAGGCTGTGTGGCAGTTCCTTTTATAATGGATAAATCTTCTAATGTTCCGAGTGCTGATTTATCAAATACTCAGGATATAAATTACTCAGAAAGTTCAGAAGATTTAAATATATCTGAAATCGTTCCCGAAAATAAAATAGAACCAGTAACAGAAAGTAAAAAAGAAGTTACCAAAAAAGATATTTTTTATATGATGCTTAATGCACAGTTCAATTATAGTTCTGTAACAGGTAAAATTGTAGACGGAGAATTAAATATAGATAAGCCTATGCATGTTGAATTTTCAGCAAATCTTGTTGACGGTGAAAGCTATGGAAAAACTACAATATCACCAGTTGTATTAAATAAAAATTATTCTGAAATATCATCTGTTAAAGTAAATATTGTTGATGATTATAAAATGAAAGAATGTATACAATCAGATGAAAGATTTTTTAAAGCTGGTAAGGAAATAACTTTTGATAATATTGAAGAAGTTAAATATGTTGAAGAAAATTTCAGTAGTTATAAGCAGGCAGATGTTTTAAGAATAGATGATGAAAACAGAATAATGGAAATGGATGACGGTGAAAAAGCTTACGGATATGTATCAAATCCAACAATCCCTGGACTTGCACGTATCTGCATTGACCCTCAGGAAATGGCATATGGTTTTCTTTTAGATGAATCTTTATGGGAAGTAACAGATGAAACGGAATATCTTAAAAGAAACTGTTATGTTATTGAGGGAACTACAGAAGAACAGTATGGAGCTAAATTAAATGTAGATAAATTCAAGTTCTTAGTTGATACAGAAACCGGAGTTCTCTTATATTATATAGGATATGACACTGACGGAAATTTGAGCGATTATATGTATGCAGAGGAAATATCCTTTGACTATGACAGCCAGAAAGTAAATAACCTTCTGGAAGAAAAAGAAAGTTGTAATTATATAGAACATTATGATTATGCACCGGTTATAGGTGAATTCCATTATGATGAGGAATGGGCTCAGATAATAGCTGAAAAAGAAGCAGAATTAATGTCAGAATATTAAAAAATAAGGACGATTTAAAAAAATCGTCCTTTTATTATTTGCAGAGATATAAAAAAATGCCGTGTTCAGTTTAAGTACACGGCAGATTGATATTTTAATTTTGAAAATATATTATCTTTGTTCACAAATAAGCTTAATAGCTGTTCTTTCTTCACCGTCAATCTGGATATTTGCAAAAGCAGGGATACAAATAAGGTCAATACCAATTGGAGCGAGATAACCTCTTGCAATAGCGATAGATTTGATAGCCTGATTTGATGCACCTGCACCTACTGCCTGTACTTCAACGGCTTTTTGTTCTCTGATTACACCAGCAATAGCACCGGCAACAGAATTAGGTGATGAATGTGATGATACCTTTAAAATTTCCATAATTAAAACCTCCTGTAGAAAAAACATTATTGATTTGCTTGCATTTCAATAAATCGAAATCGCATCGCAAGGTATCCTGATATTTCAGAACAACTATATTATACAACGAAATTATTGAAAATGCAATAGAAAGAACTGAATTTTGTGCATTATCTCACAATAATTCTTTCTATTTTGTTACTTTTGCCCAATTTTTCATCAAATGTAATGACTACTCCGTTAATAAAACAGGGATTTGTTGATTCTGTAAACCTTTCCGGATAGTGAAATCTGAATCTTTCAATGACCGGTTTTGTATCTACTCCCAGTACAGAAAGTTCAGCACCAGTCATTCCAGCATCTGTTATATATGCTGTATGATTTTCAAGAATAATTTCATCAGCAGTCTGAACGTGGGTATGTGTTCCAAGAACTGCTGTGACTCTTTTAGCGAGATAGTGTCCCATAGCTTTTTTTTCTGATGTGGCTTCAGCGTGAAAATCAACAAATATATTGGGAGTATTTATGCTTTTCAGGATATTGTCTATACAGGTAAAGGGATTGTCCAGAGGTTCAAGCCCTACTGTTCCCATAAGATTTATAACAGCCACTTTAAAAGCACCGAAATCAATAGTGCATATTCCTTTACCGATACAGCCTTCCGGATAATTAAGAGGTCTTAGAATTCTGTCATCTTCAAATATTTCTGCTGATTCACGTCTTTTAAAGCAATGATTTCCTGTTGTTATTACATCAGCTCCAATATTAAAAAGAAAATCCGCTGAATTTCTTGTAATTCCATTACCTGTAGCGGAATTTTCTCCGTTTATAACAGTTATATCTATATTATGCTCTTTTTTTATATGATATATTTTCTTTGACAAAAAATCACAGCCGTTTTGTCCTACAACATCGCCTATAAAAAGAAGTTTCATTTTTTTCTGCCTTTCATAATATTTTTACTAGATTATATCATACTATTTTTTAAAATGCAAGTTTTCATCCAAAATACTCCTGCATAAGACTATCGAAAAGAAATTTTGCTTTATCAAGTTCTTTCTGCATTGCACTTTAAATTACCTTCATCAAACATATTTACCGAACTTCCAATTCCTGATTTATCAACATAAAGATAATCAATAATTCTTTCTGTCTGTGATTCTACCATATCAAGATTTAAAAAATTACTGTTGTACAAATGCAGAAAATGTGGTATAATTATAAAGTATAAAATTTTTCAACAGAAAAATAACAAAGATTTTTCCACCTCTTTAGGTGGTGAGATAAATTGTTAAATGAAGTAAACGGCAGTGACGGGCGGAATGAAATGGTATCCCTCACTGCCACGAAGCAATCCGTAATATAAATTATTGTCACGTTCCTGAAAATGCCAGTGTGGATTGAAACGAGGGTGTGATACTATATGGTAAAAATTGAAAATCATATCGGAAGTATAACAATATCTGAAAACTATCTGAGACAGCTTGCAGAATCTGCTGTTAAAGATTGTTTTGGCGTAGCTGGGATATGTCCGGCTAATCCTTTAAAGGCAATTTTTTCTGAAAATTTCAGAGATGGAATAATTTTATATACTGATAATAACAATGGAATAGTTGTAGAACTGCATATAATGGTTTTATATGGCATTAATATTAAAACCGTTGCTGACAGTTTAAAACATAAAGTAGAATTTATTCTGAGTGAAGCTCTTGGAGAGATAAAATGTAAGGTAGATGTTTTTATAGATGATATAAATTCATAATTATAAATTTATAATTGGAGGACTTGTTGTGATAAAAGGCTGTTTATTAAGAGACGCATTTATTTCTGCGTCCATTACTATAGCAAATAAAAAACGTGATATAGATGAACTTAATGTTTATCCTGTTCCTGATGGCGATACTGGTACAAATATGGCTATGACTATGAATAATGCACTTTCTGAACTTTATAAAATGAACGATAATATAACAGTTTCTGAAGTTTCATCAGTTATGGCATCAGCATTGTTAAGAGGTGCGAGGGGAAATTCCGGAGTAATACTTTCGCTTATTTTCAGAGGTATGGCAAAAGGTCTCAGCGAAATGGATGAAGCAGACTGTGAATCTTTTGCAAATTCTCTTGAACTTGGTGTTAATATGGCATATAAGGCAGTTATGAATCCCACAGAGGGAACAATTCTTACTGTTATAAAAGCATCAGCTTTGAAGGCTCAGGAATCATCAAGAACTACAAGTGATTTTACTGTTTTCTGGTCAAATGTCTGTGAAGAAGCCAGAAATACTCTTGCAAAAACTCCTGATATGCTTCCTGTACTAAAAAAAGCAGGTGTAGTAGATGCAGGCGGTCAGGGACTTTCAATAATATTTGATGCTATGCTTGAAGTCTTCAAAGGTAATAAAATAGCCGAACCTCTTTCAAAATCAGAACCTAAAATATCAGTGGAATCATTTTCTACAGCAGTAAGTGAATTTGATGAAGAAATCAATTTTACATACTGTACTGAATTTATTGTGGAAAAAAGAAAAGATTCTTCTGATTCATCAATACTGCGTGCATATCTTGAAACTATAGGGGACTGTGTAGTAGTGGTTGATGATGATGAAATTATAAAAGTTCATGTTCATACTGATTCACCGGGACTTGCACTTCAAAAAGCTCTTGAATTCGGAGTATTTATAAATGACCCTAAGCCTAAAATTGAAAATATGCGTATCCAGCATAGTAATAAGGTTATGGAAGTTAAAACAGCAGAACAGAACGGTTATAAATCTGCTGAACCTGAAAAAAAATATGGATTTGTTGCTGTATCAGCAGGTCACGGAATTGAAGAAATGTTTAAGGATTTAGGTGTTGATGTGATTGTAAAGGGTGGTCAGACTATGAATCCTTCCATTGATTATATTTTAAAGGCAATACAGTCCACGCCGGCAGAAGTAGTATTTGTTCTTCCCAATAATAAAAATATAATTATGGCTGCTGAACAGGCGGTCAGACTTTCTGATAAAAAAGTATGTGTTTTACAGACAAGAACTATACCACAGGGTATTTCTGCGATGCTTGCTTTTGATGAATCACTTGATGTCTCTGAAAATAAAATTATTATGACCAAGGCTTTCGAAAAAGTATCAACAGGTCAGATAACTTTTGCAGCAAGAGATTCTGAATATGAGGGGCATTCAATAAAAGAGGGTGAAATACTTGCCCTTGACAATGGAAAATTAAGTTTTACTGAAAAAGATGTAACAAAATCTGCTTTTAAACTTATAAAGAAACTTATAAAAAATGATAGCAGTTATGTTACTGTCATATATGGTTCAGATGTTACAGAAGAAAATGCAGAAAAGCTTTATCAGATGGTTCAAAATAAATTCGGCGATAAAGTGGGCATAACACTTTTAAACGGAGGTCAGCCTGTATATTACTATATTATTTCTGTTGAGTGATTGATAATTATGAATGAACTTTATAAGCCAATCGAATTTTTAAAGGGAATAGGAAAATCAAGAGCTGAAAAATATTCTAAACTCGGAATAAATACTCTTTATGAATTATTGTATTATGTTCCGAAAAATTATCTTGATTTTACTAATTATGTTCCAATATCTAGTGCAGTAGTGGGAGAATATAATATTCTTAAACTTAAAGTCATAAAAAAACTTGCTCCTGTTCAGGCTAAAGGATTTATGATTTATAAGGCATCTGCTACTGACGGCAATTCAAGTATTACAATAGTTATATATAATAATTTCTATGCTTTCAATGCACTTTCACAAAATGATACTTATTATATGTATGGAAAAGTAAATAACGGTTTATATGATACAGAAATAACATCTCCGCAGTTTATAAAATCTGATGATGTTCTCATACAGCCTGTATACCGTCTTACCAGCGGACTTACTGCCAATATGATACGTACTAATATAAAACAGGCTCTGGGCATTATAAAAACTCTTCCTTTTGAAACTTTGCCTGAATATATAATAAAGGAGAATAATTTGTGTTCTCTGAAATATGCCCTTGAAAACATTCATTTTCCAGAAGACATTCAAGCATCTGAAAAAGCCAGAAGAAGACTTGCATTTGATGAAATTCTTATGCTTCAGCTTGGTATGGCAATTATGAAATCTCAGAATAAAAAAAATACTGCCAATATTATGAGTATAGATACTGATATTTCAGAATTTTATAACAATCTTCCATTTGAAATGACTGATGCTCAAAAGAATGCTTTTAATGAAATTTCAAAAGATTTATGTGGTAATATTCCTATGAACAGGCTTCTTCAGGGAGATGTCGGAAGTGGAAAGACTGCTGTTGCTGCTGCTGCTTGTTATTTTACTGCTAAAAACGGGTATCAGTCAGCACTTATGGCACCTACTGAAATCCTCGCATCACAGCATTATAAAACTCTTTCTCAGTTCCTTGAGCCTCTGGGAGTGAATGTATGCCTTCTTACTGGTTCTATTACCGCTAAAAATAAACGGGAGATAAAGGAAAGAATAAAATCCGGATTTTTCAGTGTTGTTGTTGGAACTCACGCTATTATTCAGAGAGATACTGAATATAAATCCCTTGCTCTCGTCATTACTGATGAACAGCATAGATTTGGTGTATCTCAGAGGTCGGCTCTTGCAGAAAAGGGGGATTTTCCTCATAAGCTTGTTATGTCTGCAACGCCAATACCAAGAACCCTTGCACTTATTATATATGGGGACCTTGATATATCACTGATGAATCAACTGCCGAAAGGAAGGAAACCTGTTTCAACTTATGCTGTTACCGGTAAAATGAGGGACAGAGCTTTTGGATTTGTAAGAAAAGCTCTTGATGAAGGTCGTCAGGCTTATATTGTATGTCCTATGATTGAAGAATCTGAAAGTGATTTGAATTCGGTCAAGTCTTATTATGAGCTTGCAGAAAAAAACTGGCTTAAAAATTATTCAATAGGAATTCTGCACGGAAAAATGAATCCTAATGAAAAAGAATTGGTTATGAATGAATTCAAACAGGGAAATATTCAGGCTCTTATTTGTACAACAGTTGTTGAAGTTGGCGTTGATGTTCCTAATGCAAGTATAATTGTAATAGAAAATGCTGACAGATTTGGTCTTTCGCAGTTGCATCAGCTCAGGGGACGTGTAGGACGTGGACAGTATGAAAGCTCTTGTATACTTATAACTGATAATACAAGTGATGAATGCCGTGAAAGAATGAAGATTATAAGTCGTACATCTGATGGCTTTGAAATATCTGAACAGGATTTGAAACTCAGAGGGCCGGGAGATTTCTTTGGAAATCGTCAGCACGGTTTGCCTCCCCTTAAAATTGCCGACATTAATTGTGATATGGATATGATGAATACTATTAAAGATACAGTAGATATTATTCTTAAAAAAGACCCTCGTCTTGAATTACCTGAGCACCACTGTATGAAAATAGAGATGCTTAAACTCTTTGACAAGGAAATTATAGGATAATCCATATTATTTGTTTGATTGTTGGCAAAATATCAGATTTCAGGGGGGATTTTTTAAAAAAATCTCCCTCTGATTTTAACGATATACCGTAGCTTTTTAAAAAAATCCAAAAAAAATAGAAAAAATCTGAAATTTTTTTCAAAAAAGGCTTGACATTTTCAAAAAGATGTGATA
>CAMWNQ010000081.1 GCA_947175655.1 uncultured Clostridia bacterium
GATTTTATATAATCACTTTTAGAATTAAACAAATATATTTCAGATATTTTTTTATACAATTGAGCACTTTTGGGAAATTCTATTTCTATTTCCTTTGTAATTTCCTGCAAAAGCATGAACTATTTCCGATGTATTTATAATGGTTAAAGATGACAGTATTATTATTAAAAAAGCACATAAAAAACATATTACTCTTGCTGAACGCTTTGTTCCGTTGCACGTTCAATTAGATAACAGAACTACTACCACTGAAAGCGTTTTATGTCAACACATTAAATCATTAGACATTGTTTCGAGAGGCTATGTAGTCATTGAACATCTGCCTAATGATATTCTTCAGGAAGTCTTTGATATAATCTATGGTGAAATGGAAATTCTTGATGATATGTAATAGTATGCAAAAAACACACTCCCTTGTCTGAATAGGCAAAGGAGTGCATTTTTTCAGAAATAAAGCTTTATAACTAGTCTCCCCCCCGTGAGTTTTGCGGAAATCTCACCGCCCATTCTTTGGGTGAGAAGTTTAGCAATTGAAAGCCCTAAACCCGTTGAGTTTCCGGCGTTTTCGACTGTATAGAACCTGTCAAATAATTGTTCTACATCTATAGAAGTGAGTTTTTTTGCGGAGTTTGAGAAAATTATAATACCGTCATCGAAAAGTCGTACACTGAAATCATCATCACTGTATTTTAGTGCATTGTGTATGATGTTGGAAAAAATCCTTGAAAGTGCCGATTTGTCAAGTTTTTTTTCCGTTCGGACTTCTGAAATCTCAATGTCGGGAACAATTCCACATTGTGTTACTGCACCGTAAAATCCGGCGAGAGTTTCTGTAAGCACATCATTTATACAGACCATTTCAAGATTTGTTTTCTGTACAGACATTATTATAGAATAACGGAAAAGTTCTTCTGTAAGCTGTTTCATAACATCTGTGCGGTTGCGTATCATTGTGATATATCGTGATATTTCATTATTTTCGCTGATGTTTTCCATTAAGTCAAGATAGCCGATTACTGAAGTAAGCGGTGTTCTTATGTCGTGGGAAATATTTGTGACAGCCTCTTTTAACTCACGGTCACCCTGTTCATAAATATGACGCTTTTTACGAAGTTCTTTTAACTGTATATTCAGACAGTCAGCAAGTTTGCACATATCTTTGTCACGGGAAGATATGCTGATAAGGGTGTTTGTGCTGTTTTCCAGCCTGTAAGTCATTTCGTCCTTGATTTCACGGGCGGATTTTTTTATCGTGTAAATTTTTATACACAGTACAATTATTATTAAAATCAAGCCGAAATACAGCACTTTTTTCACCTCATTATTTCAAATCTTTTTTGCGGAATAATATTATTCCGAGAGCAGTTGTGACAACAAGTATTATACCATCATAACTGGCAAATTTACCGGCATTTTCAGTGCTTAATATAGTTGATTCATATATATGTGATATGGGTGTAACATCGTAAATAGTCTGATATACCTTACGTTTTGTTCCGGTAAGATAGTTAGGATTTTTTTCTTCAGGAATTTCCACTATTTCGCCTGTGTCCTCATCTAAATATGAATATCCCTCATAGTATTCCGGAGATTCAAGTTTTTGATAAATTGTGGGCGTTGCGATAAACATTATCATTGTCATAATCAGCACTGTGACAGATGCACCTGTTTTACTGTTCACAAACATTGCAATCATCACCATAAGAGCCGTTATCGAAATAAATGCAATTGCCGTATATAAGGTAATTTTAAAAATTTTCTGTACAGTGAGGGATATCATACCACATAGAGCTGTGCCGACAGTACAGTTAATCAAAATATGCAGAATAACACCCATAAGCACACCTGCCGTACATACTGTTAAATTAGCAAGATATATACTGCTTCTTTTGTGTCCTACTATTAATTTGTTTCTCATAGTGCCGTCTGAATATTCAGTACCGACGAAGTTACCGACAAATACAGGAACGACAAACAAAATATACAGCAAGCCGACAAATGCCAATTCGTCCATAGTGTGATATTCAGGCGGTATTTTAGCATATTGTTCCATATTGTTCTGATATTCCGCATAACGCATGAATATCATAAACAAACTCAAACCACCCGAAAATATCATATAAAGTTTAAAAACACCACTTTTGAAAAGTCTTGCGAAATTTGCAGAAATCAGTTTACTCATGTTTACCGCCTCCAATCAGATTAATGAAGTAGCTTTCAAGTGACTCGTCACGCTCTGAAACTGTAATAAGTTCGCAGTTTTCAGCATGAAGTGTGAATACAAGTTCTGTAACACCGATTTGTGCGAAAATATCCGCTGTTCTGTCGTCAACAACGCTGTATTCAAGATTAAGCCTGTCCATGACCCTTGAAAATGCGGTTATGTCCGAAACCGTAACTCGCATACACTTTCTGCAAACCTGTTCAAGTTCCACTGCACTGATTTCCTTGACCATATGTCCGCCGTCAATAAAACCGTAGTGCGTGGCAAGCCTTGAAAGTTCGTCAAGAATATGGCTTGAAATAAGCACTGTTATCTGTCTCTCACGGTTGAGTTTGAGAATAAGTTCACGGATTTCAACGATACCCTGTGGATCAAGACCGTTAACAGGTTCGTCAAGCACAAGAAAGTCAGGGTCACCTGCGAGTGCGGTGGCTATACCGAGACGCTGACGCATACCAAGTGAAAAGTTTTTTGCTTTTTTCTTGCCGGTGTTTTCCAGACCGACGAGTTTCAGCAAATCTTTTACACCATCAAATGACGGCATTCCCAGAATCCTGAACTGTTCCTTTAAATTTTCCTCAGCGGTCATGTTCATGTAGATGGACGGCGTTTCCACGACCGCCCCCATGCGACGACGTGATTTGAGTATATCCGGATTTTCATTTGTGATTCCGTAAATCTCAAAACTTCCGCTTGTCGCCTCTTGTAGCCCGCATATGAGACGGATAAGTGTTGTCTTGCCTGCACCGTTCCTGCCGACAAAACCGTATATAGAGCCCTTCGGGACGTGCATGGAAAAGTTGTTGAGTGCTTTGAAATTTTTGTAATGCTTGCAAAGCGAATCTGTTGTCAGAACGTATTCCATTCTGTAAGACCTCCTTTTGTTAGAATACCTGTATTCTAAAGCATAAAGGTTAAGAAAATGGTAAAGAAAAGGTAAAAATTCGGTTAAGATTTTTCAGACATCTTAAAACCTATTCCCCATACTGCCTCTATGTAGTCGGTTTCTGAATATTTACGGAATTTCCGGCGGATATTGCTTATATGGACTTTCAGTGAACTTTCTACACAGTCTAGTGTATCAAGACTTATTCGGTCAAGTATCACGGACTTTGTTATTACCTGTGAAGGATTCTGCATGAGTAGCTTTAGTATTGCAAATTCTGTCTTCGTAAGTCGGACAGGATTGCCTTTTACCATGACTTCATGTGTTTCTGTATTCAGAGTAATATCATAAAATACTAGTATTTTGGAACTTTCTACAGAAACCTTCCTTAACTGTACCGCAATACGTGCGAGAAGCTCGGCAGTATCAAAGGGCTTTGTTATATAGTCTGATGCACCATCAAGGAGCAGTTTTACCTTGCTGTGAACATCCACCTTTGCACTAATTACGATTACAGGAATATTGTTAATTTTTTTAAGGACGTTTTCGCCGGAAAGTCCCGGCAACATCAAATCCAAAAGTATCAAATCAGGGATATTGCCCGACAGCATATATACCGCTTCTGTACCTGAATAAGCTTGCAACGTATTATAGCCGTTACGTGTCAAGAGGTCTCTAAGCATATCGCTTATATAAATATCATCGTCTATTATAGCTATTGTTTTCAAGAATATATCAGCTCCTTCGAATAATATTATACCATAAGTCCAAAGTATATTCAAGAAGTCATTACCAAACAGACAGGGCACAGTATTTACTTTTTAGAAGAAAAGATGCAAAATAGAGATATAAAGATAGAAGAATTAAAAGAGGGAATCAAAAAAATCAGCGAGCCGAGGAGAACAGGGTATGGAAATATCCATCATAAGCTCGAAGATATCATAATTATAGGGTTGTGTACCGTAATATGCGGAAGTGGAAATGATAAACATAAAGCCTATCATGTTGTCAGCGCATTTGTTGCCGAAAAATTTAGTCAGATTTGAAAATTGTAATAACAATATTTTATCTCTTATAATTCTATTCAACTGTTTATATGTGGTTTCATCTTTTACTACGATTACTTCATTCTTTAAATCTGATGTATTCATAATTGATGATAAACAAAATCCCAAAGCATCAGTCGATGTTCTGCTTTTCACTTTTATTATTCTATTATTTTTTATGCAACTTATTAATTCATCTTTGTTTTCTTCTCTACCATTTAGAAAAAGGCTATTTGAAAACAGTGGGTCAGTAGATTTAGAAAAATCCAGTTCCTTTTCATCACATATTTTTTATTGAACTTCCTTGATTATCAAATGCCCATATTTTAGGTACTACAAGATAAAATGACGTAGTATTTTTATCTAATCTCAAAGGATTATTAGTTTGCTTTATGTGGTCTGAATTAATTTTATTGAGTGTGTCTTTATTAGTTCCAAATTCCCATACGCTTTTCCCTGAACATACATAAGTATTTTGTTCATCATTTTCTATTACTCCATCAAAACCAGGTGCCCATATATCATCTTTATCTGGAATTCTAATTGAAGACAAAGATTCACAACTATCAATTATTAACCTCTTAACTAACTCAGGCAGAAGTTCTTGAAACATTCTGCTTTTTTCAACACTTATACTTTCTAATGTGCTTGCTGTAATCAACTTCATATTAATCCCCTTTCACTATTTGCTTACAATACAAGAATAATTGACACCCCCATTGACACCCCTTTTTAAAAAATTTCAACAGATTTCACACTATTTTACACTGCATATCTTAATTTACATAAATAAAAAACCTCTCTGACAATACGAAATACCGTAGTTTTCAGGGAGGTTTTAAAAAGCTGATGATCGGACTTGAACCGACGACCTACGCCTTACCAAGGCGTTGCGCTACCTACTGTGCCACATCAGCGTGTGATATCATTATATCACATAAAAATATATTTGTCAAGCTATTTCAAAAAAATAAATAATTTTAATAAATTACTGAATTTTTTATAATATCACAGGTATAATCTATATCTTCATCTGTATGAGCATTTGAAATAAACATTGCTTCAAACTGCGAAGGAGCAGTATAAATATTATGTTCAAGAAGATGTTTAAAATATTCAGCATATTTTTTGGTATCTGATTTTTTTGCAATATTATAGTTAATGACTTTTTCATCATTAAAAAATACAGTCATAATAGAACCAGCACGATTTACATTCAAACCAACTGATTTCATTGCATCTTCAAGCTTTCTGGATTTTTTCTCAAGATTTTCATATATTTCCGGAGAATTTTCAAGAATTTTCAATACAGCAATTCCTGCCGATACAGCAACAGGATTTCCCGAAAGTGTTCCTGCCTGATATACAGAACCAAGAGGGGCAACACATTCCATTATTTTACGTTTTCCTCCATATACAGCAAGAGGCATACCTCCTCCAACTATTTTTCCTAAAGCAGTCATATCCGGAGTAACTCCATAATATTTTCCTGCTCCACCTGTTCCGCCAAGACGAAATCCCGTTATGACTTCATCAAATATAAGAACAGCATTATATTTTTCAGTTATATAACGCAGATATGGTAAAAAATCATCAACAGGGGGTACTACTCCCATATTCGCTGCACACGGTTCAACTAATACACATGCTATTTCGTTACCATATTGCTTAAAAAGATTTTCAACAGATTCTTTATTATTATATTCAGCAAGAAGAGTATTTTTAATATAATCTTCAGGAATTCCGGCACTCTCTGGTATTGCATTAGTCAGAAGTCCTGAACCGGCTTTAACAAGAAGTCCGTCCGAATGCCCGTGATAACAGCCCTCAAATTTCAATATTTTATCTCTTCTGGTATACCCTCTTGCAACTCTTACTGCACTCATAACAGCTTCTGTACCTGAATTTACAAGCCTCAGCATCTCCATAGAAGGAATATTTCTTTTTATTATTTCTGCAAGTTCAATTTCCCCTTTATGACAAGCCCCGAAAGTTAAACCGGATTCACATGTTTTCTTTACAGCTTCCACTACTTCTGGACAGGCATTCCCAAGAATATTAGGCCCCCAAGAACAAATATAATCTATATATTCATTTCCATCAGCATCATAAATTTTACTGCCTTTTGCACTTTCAATGAATAAGGGAGTCATATTGACGCTGTTAAAAGCTCTCACTGGACTGTTAACTCCAGCGGGCATAAAATTCAAAGCTTTTTTATAAAGTTCTTCTGATTTTTTATAATTCATATTTTTATCACTCCAGCCAATATGCCACATCAAGAGCGTGATATGTGATTATTATATCTGCTCCGGCACGTTTCATAGCAATCATATTTTCCATAACAATATTTCTTTCATCAATCCAACCGTTAATTGATGCTGATTTTATCATTGAATACTCACCGCTGACATTATATACTGCTATTGGCAGATTAAAATTTTCTCTTGCTGATTTTACAAGATCAAGATAAGCAAGAGCCGGTTTTATCATAACTATATCAGCACCTTCTTCAATATCATCAGCAATTTCAAGAAGTGCTTCATGTCCGTTGGCAAAATCCATCTGATAGCTTTTTCTGTCACCAAAACAAGGAGCTGATTCTGCCGCATCTCTGAACGGTGAATAATATCCTGATGCAAATTTTGCACTGTATGACATTATCGGAATTTCTTTAAATCCATTTTCATCAAGAAAAGTCCTTATAGCTTTCACTCTTCCGTCCATCATATCAGAAGGTGCTATAATATCAGCCCCTGCTTTTGCAAGACTTAAAGCCATTTTTGAAAGTAAAGGTAATGTTTCATCATTTAAAATTTTGTTTCCAGATATAACTCCACAATGACCATGCGATGTATACTCACAAAGACATACATCAGCAATAATCAGAAGTTCAGGATATTTTTCTTTTATATATCTTACTGCTTTTTGTGTAATTCCATTATCATCATATGCCGAACTACCTAAAACGTCTTTTTTTTCAGGAATTCCAAATATAAGAAGTCCAGATATTCCGCTTTTTTTAATTCTTTCAAGTATTTCGTCAAGCCTGTCAACAGAATACTGATATATTTCTGGCATTGACTTTACCGGATTTTTTATATTTTCACCCTCAATAACGAATAAAGGATAAATCAAATCACTTTTATTTATGCTTGTCTCACGAACAAGACGACGTAATCTTTCATCAGCACGAAGTCTTCTGAATCTTTTCATTTTTCAGCCTCCTGTATAATTTTATTTACAATACCATCTATATTACAGACATCAGCAGTTATAAATTTATTTATATTGTATTTTAAAAGTGCAGAAGTAGTAATATCGCCAATACATACTATTTTTACCGATTCGGATATTTTATAATTATTTTTAAAAAACAAATCTACTCCCGATTTGCTTGCAAATACAAGAAAATCAGTATCTATTTTTTCTGGATTAACTTTGGGAACTGATATAATATCATAAGTCTTTATATCATCATATAAAACATTATTTTTGTCAAGAACTTCATTTAACTTTCTAGAACCATTTTCACCACGTAGTATTAATAATTTATCATCATTATTTATGTTTTCGCAAAGTTTTTCAGCAAGTGCCTGAGATGTATATTTA
>CAMWNQ010000082.1 GCA_947175655.1 uncultured Clostridia bacterium
ATTAATAATTATGAATTATGCATTATTAATTCTTAACTATTAAACGTCTTGCCTCGTGAGTTTCAAGGTCAGCAAATCTGGTCGGCAGAGGTATATGGCTATCCTTTTCAACAAGACTCATTACAATTTCTGATGATGTATCAAGAGAAATATTATTGCCAACCGATACAAATACAGGTCTGACATTACTATGGGTTCTAAGTACCCTGCCATATACTTCATTTTTTATAATTATATCTGTAAAGCTTCCGGCTTCACCATCCGGTTCAATATAATCGGTATTTTCAACTCTGAAATAAGATTTTGCTACACCTATTGATGGCTTATTCAAATAAAATGATGCGTGTGATGCCAATCCCATATGTCTTGGATGAAGATAACCGTTTCCGTCAAACATATATATATCAGGACTTGTTTCAAGCTTCTCAACTGTCTTCAATACAAGAGGAAGTTCACGGAATGCAAGAAATCCTGATATGTAGGGACATTCTATTTTTCCGCTGTACTGCTTTTTTTCAACAATCTTATGTGACTTGAAATCAATCACTACTATACAGCATACGGCATATTCTTCATGATCAGAATTTTTCCAATATGCCAAATCCACACCGGCAATATTTTTAATCTCATCTTTTTTAAAATTATCTGAAAGACTTATTTTATCTTTCAGACTGTTTTGAATTTCAAGAAATTTCTTTTCTGTTTCTGTCATATTGAATCCTCTTTATAATGCATAATTTATAATTTTCTTTTGAATTGTTTTTCAATATTATCCTTGGTCATTGTAAACATAACAGGTCTGCCGTGTGGACAATGACGTATGTTTTTATTACCATATACCTCTTCTGCAAGTTTCTGAAGTTCTGATATATCATTATTATCATTCGCTTTTATTGCGGATTTGCAAGCCATTGTATGCAAAATATCATCTATTGCGTGGGTCTGAGGGTCGTGACTATACTTTACAAAATTATCGGCAATTTCAGGTATAATATCATCCATATTAAGGGAGATAAGAAAACTTGGTATACCTTTCGGTATTATATATGGCTTCTGTGAATAATCAAAGGAAAATCCCATATTTTCAAGACGCTCTGCATTTGACTCCATTTCAGCAAATTCCTCTTCCGAAAGCAGAATTCTTGAATCATTTAATGTCATCTGCATATACTGACGGCAGTTTTCTGATTTAAGTCGCTCAAATATTATTCTTTCGTGGGCAGCGTGTTTGTCAATCATTACTATGGTATTATCAGCCTCTGCCATTATGTAATTTTTAAAAGCTTCTCCGATAACATGTATTTTAATTTCATCTTCCTGAAAATTGGGAAGAAATTCCTGTTTTATTTCTGATTTTTTCTCTTTGAATGACCTATTGCTGATATAATTAAATCCTTCTATTTTTTCATCTGATGCTTCCTGATTATGATTTTCTTGCTTTTTACTGATTTCCTCAAAATTTATCACTTTACTTTTTATACGTTCTGACAAACATCTGAGTTCTTCTTCTGAATAATCGTCGTCATCATCATCATCATCAATAACAACATTTACAACCTTGGCACGTACAGGATTTTCATCAGGAATTTTAAACTGGTTAGGAGAATAATCATCTTTATGATTTGTAAACATCATTTGTTCACGTTCATCAATATCATCAGGATTTGTAAAGATGCTTGTATAAGTTTCCTGTTCTTCCTTTAAATTTTCAGGAGAATCCGAATCCTGCATATCATCTCTTTTGAACTGGAATTCATAAAGCAATCCATTTTTCACCATAGTATCTTTTATACAAAAGTAAAGTGCATCTGATACTACTTTGTCATCTGAAAAACGTACTTCGGCTTTGGAAGGATGTATGTTTACATCTATACTTGCAGGAGGAATGTCAATCATAAGTACACACGCTGGAAATCTCCCCGACATAAGCATCATATTGTATGCACTTTCAATAGCTGTCTGACATATTACGGATTTTACATGTCTTCCATTTATAAAGAAATTCTGAAAAAGACGGTTTGTTTTTGAATAAAGAGGCTTTACAATAAATCCTCTGACTTTTACAAATTCATATTCAAAATCAACTGGAAGTAAATCTTCTGCAAACTCTTTACCGTAAACAGCATATATTGCTGAATGAAGATTACCATCACCACTTGAAGCAAAATCAATTTTTCCGTCACGTATGAATTTAAATGCGACTTCCGGATGAGACAATGCCGTTTTCTGAACAACCTTGCTTACAGCATTCGCTTCAACAGAATCTTTTTTCATAAAATTACGGCGAACCGGAACATTAAAAAATAAATTCCTGACAAAAATAGTTGTGCCGTCTGGACAGCCAGTTTTTTCATAAATTTTCTCTTCACTTCCCTCTATTGCATAGTGTGTTCCGTATTCATCTTCAGCACGTTTTGTCATAACATCAACTTTTGCAACTGCTGAAACTGATGCAAGTGCTTCACCTCTGAATCCGAAAGTCAGAATTTTTTCCAAATCATTCTTATCACTCACTTTACTTGTTGCGTGACGTTTGAATGCCATAGGAACATCTTCATATTCCATTCCGCTACCATCATCAGCTATACGAATATACGTTGTGCCACCTTTTTTTATCTCAATCGTAATATGCTTTGCTCCTGCATCAATAGCATTTTCTGCAAGTTCCTTTATAACTGATGCCGGACGCTCTATAACTTCACCAGCTGCAATAAGTTCCGAAATATCTTTATCAAGAAGCTTTATTTTTGACATTTTAGTTCTCTCCCTCTGTATGTAATTCATAATTTATAATGCATAATTATGAATTATAAATTCTCTATAATTTTTGCAAGATATTGTTGTATCATAAGTGCATCATTTGCTGTAAGACCATCGCCTTTATTATGTACATCTGCATTTTTTATGCACTGTTCATCAAGCGGATTTGCTTCTGGATTTCCCACATATGATGCTACTGCAACTACATCTGCCACATCTAATACACTGTCATTGTTTGCATCGCCTTTTATCTCCTGAACGGCATCAAGGGCAATAAATTTATTTCTGTCTAAACATTCATGTGTAAATGAGTCCTCATAACCATATACAATAGTTTCGAGTGGAATAGCACCAAAACATATTGCACAGTCAGGACTTAAAATGATTACCTTTTTTAAGTTATTGCATGCAGAAAATGCATGATATCTAATTAATATAACACTATATGGTATTGTTACTTCTGTTAAACTTTCACAAAAACTAAATGCAAAATCTCCAATGCATGTAACTTTGTTTGGAATTTTTATTTCTGTTAAACTTGTACAGCCATAAAATGTATTGCTTCCAATTGATGTAACACTGTCTGGTATTGTTACTTCTTTTAAGCTTGCACAGTTACAAAATACAAAATCTTCAATTGATGTAACACCATCTGGTATATTTATTTTTGTTAAATCTGTACAGCCTGAAAATGCATACCTTCCAATATATGTAACGCTGTCCGGTATTTTTATTTCTGTTAAACTTGTACAGTCAAAAAATGCACTATCTCCAATAGAAACAGTTCCTTCTTTTAATCTGACAGATGTATTTTCTGGCATTTCACCTTTATATCTATGAGCAACTTTTCCTGCATAAATCAAACCATCAGGCTGATTTTTATACCAAGCAGTACCGTGAAATGAATAATATCCAATTGATGTAACACTGTCTGGTATTGTTATTTCTGTCAAACCTGTACAGTCAAAAAATGCAACCCCTCCAATTGATGTAACAGGTAAACCCTCTATTTCACTTGGAATAACAACAGATATAGCCGATTCATCACAATGTGTAATCTCTATATGATCATCATATTTTACATATGTTAAATTTTCATATATTCCCTCTGTCGGTTCAAACTCAACAGCCTCTACTATAATCATGGGATTATTTATCACATCAAAATAATAAGGAATACAACTCATAAATGTTATGCTTGCAAGAATTCCGGAAATAAATTTTTTCATATTAAAATCCTACCTTTTATATAATTTATAATGCATAATTATGAATTATGAATTCTTAATTATGCATTCTTATTTATTTCATCGTTTCAAGCATATTTTCAAGTAATTTACGGCATTCAGAATCTGAAAGTTCATTAATATTAGTACGTTCAAGAATTTCAAGAGCTTTTTCTCTGTTGTTTATTTCAAAACTCATCTGACTGTTATTTGTATCCGACAATTTATTATTTATAACATTATTATGTGTTCGGGATTCCATTTCTTCAAGAATTTTTCTCGCACGGCTTATTACTCTTGACGGAAGTCCTGCAAGCTTTGCAACATCTATTCCATAACTTTCGTCAATACCGCCGTTCACTATCTTTCTTAAAAATCTTATATTTTCTCCGTTCTTGTTTACTGCTATACTATAATTTCTCACACCTTCCATCTCATCAGCAAGTTCAATAAGCTCGTGATAATGAGTTGCAAAAAGAGTTTTACAGCCTAGTTTCGGAGATTTGCATATATATTCTGCTACTGATTTTGCAATGCTTACACCGTCAAAAGTAGATGTTCCACGTCCAACTTCATCAAGTATAACAAGACTGTTCGGTGTTGCATTATTAAGTATATCAGCAACTTCACTCATTTCTACCATAAATGTACTTTGTCCGGCTGAAAGGTCATCAGATGCACCTATTCTTGTAAATATTCTGTCAGTCAGGGAAATTTTTGCGGAATTTGCAGGAACAAAAGAGCCTATCTGTGCCATAAGCGTTATAAGTGCAGTCTGTCTCATATATGTTGACTTACCAGACATATTAGGGCCTGTTATTATTGACATTCTGTTTGATTTTGTATCGAGATATACGTCATTAGGTACAAAAACTTCACCGTCAAGCATCAGCTCTATTACCGGATGACGACCGGCTTTTATATCAATAACTCCATCTATTGAAATATCAGGTCTGACATACTGATTTCTTATCGCAGTGTTTGCAAATGATGCAAGGACATCTACTGCGGAAATAGCCTCTGCTGTTTTCTGAACCGTTTCAAGCTGTGATGAAAGATAATCCCTGATTTCATTGAAAATTTCTGATTCCAGTGAAAGAGCCTTGTCCTTAGCACCAAGAATAGTATTTTCTGCCGTTTTCAGTTCTTCTGTGATATATCTTTCAGAGTTTGCAAGTGTCTGTTTTCTTATGTAATTCTCTGGTACCATAGAATAATATGAGCGTGTGACCTCGATATAATATCCGAATACACGGTTAAATCCTATTTTGAGATTTTTGATTCCGGTTTTTTCCTTTTCACGCTGTTCTATTGATTCTATCAAGTCCTTACCGTGAGTCATTATATGGCGGAGTTCATCAAGTTCACTGTTAAAGCCATCTTTTATAACTCCCCCGTCCTTGACTGATACAGGCGGTTCATCTATTATGGAGTTTTCAATAAGTAATGCTATATTTTCAAGTGTATCTATATTACGGTTATATTCGGCAAGAAGTTTTGAACTTTTAAGTTTTTCAAGCTTGCTTTTCAACTCTGGAAGCTGTTTTGATGTCATTGAAAGAGATTTCAAATCTCTTGGCGTAGCTGTCTTATACATAACTTTTGTCATAAGACGTTCAATATCATAAACCTTGTCAAGAATTTCTGTTATCTCCATAAGAACAACACTGTATCTTGTAAAAGTTTGAACAGCATCAAGACGTTCAGTTATTCTTGCTGGACTTATCAAAGGTTGTTCAATATAGTTTTTAAGCAAACGTCTGCCCATAGATGTTTTTGTGGAATCCAGAACCCAGAGCAATGAACCTTTTTTATCTTTATTCCTGAGAGTTTCCGTGAGTTCAAGATTGCGTCTTGCATTTATATCAAGAATCATATATGCCTTACTGTCAATAACTTTTAAATCAGTAAATCTCGAAACAGACGATTTCTGAGTATCATCAATATAACTGAACAGTCCACATACTGCAAAGCAATCTTCACCGTTTTCACTTATTTCAAGTTCTTCAAGACTTTCAGCATTAAAAATCTTTCTGATATTTTCTGCATTTATTTCAGGCAAAAAACAAATATCTTCCCTTAAAGTAACGGCACATTTAAGACGCATCTTTATAAAACTGAGAACTGATTTTACATTCAGAAAATCCTGATTGAATATTATTTCTGCCGGCTGAAATCTGGAGAGTTCATTTATTATTTCTGTTTCAGGTTTTTCATTGTTAATTTTTATCACAAAGGCTTCTCCGGTTGAAATATCAGCAAAAGCTATTCCGTATTTACTGTTATTTCTGTTATAATACACTGAACATATGTAATTATTTTTACTTTCATCAAGCATATCACTGTCAGTAATAGTACCGGCTGTTACTACTTTTATGACATCACGGACAACTATCCCCTTTGATTCCGAAGGGTCTGTAAGCTGTTCACATATGGCAACTTTATATCCTAAATCTATAAGTTTTTTTGTGTATATATCTGCACTGTGAAACGGTACTCCGCACATCGGTGCTCTTTCTTCAAGTCCACAGTCACGCCCTGTAAGTGTAAGTTCAAGTGCTTTTGACGCTGTTAATGCATCATCAAAAAACATTTCGTAAAAATCACCGAGTCTGAAAAACAGTATACAGTCCTTATATTTTTCCTTTATATCCAGATACTGGCACATCATCGGAGAAAGCTTTTTTCTATCTATATCCAGCATTAAAATTAACACCTCTGTATATTAATTTGTATTATTAATTATTCAGGGGCGGTCATAATGAACCGCCCGTTATGATTTATAATTCATAATTTATAATTATACATTCTTAATTATTAATTGTCAATCAGTGACAGCCGTCACAGGAACAACAATCACCACTGCAACCGCTGTGTACTTCACAGGTATCAGGGTCTTCTCCATTTGCACAGAGAGTAATAATGCCTGTGATTTCATTTATGAGATTATCCATAACATCTCTTTTTTCTGAAAACTTAATCATATTTTCATTCTGCATAATTTCAGAATAAAGACTCTGAAGTTCTTTGTCAATAGCTTCAATTCTGCTGTCGTCCTTTTCTACCTTGCCAGACTCCATACTGTATTCCATTCTCTTCATTTCAAACTGATGAATCATATCCTGAAGTTTTTCATCATTATCGTTTGCTTCCTTTGCCTGAATGTATGCAATATATCTTTCATCTTTCTGAAGTTCTTTTCCAAGTTCTCTTGACATTTTAATAATATCCATAATAAAAAATCTCCTTATATAAAATAAATATTTTTAAATTAATTCGCCTGTTACTGCCCAGTTCATAGCACCAGTAATTTTTACATTGACAAACTTTCCTTTGAGTGATTCATCTCCGGCAAACTCAACTATAATAAATTCATTGCTTTTTCCGGTCATAAATCCTGAATGCTTTTTGCTTTTTCCATCAACCAGCACTCTCATAGTCTGACCTATAAATCTTTTATAATGCCTGTCAGATATTTCACGCTGTACTTCAAGAAGTCTCTGCATACGGACGCTTTTTGTCTTTTCAGGAGTTAAATCTTCGATTTCACTTGCCTTTGTACCACTGCGTTTTGAATATATAAATGAATATATATTGTCATAC
>CAMWNQ010000083.1 GCA_947175655.1 uncultured Clostridia bacterium
GTGTCTGCCAACTGACCCTCAGCAGGTGGAAACAAGAGATCCGATCTTTTCTCTATTGACGACATATTATTGTTTATTATTCAAGGGGTGATTCAATTGAAAAAATTTTTAAGTAAAATTTTCAGCCGTCTAGTTTTTACAATTTTTCTTATGATTGTACAGATAGCTGTATTGATATTCGGGATATTGAAACTTAATGAAAAATTTTATTTTGTATATGCCCTTCTTACTCTGCTTGATATTGTTATGATTATATATATTCATAATACAGAAGATAATCCGTCATATAAACTTGCTTGGGTTATGCTTATAAGTGTCATTCCACTTTTCGGCGGACTGACTTATTTATATCTGCGTATGCAGTTCAGCCGTAGGATTTTTATAAAACTTCAAGAAAGAAGCACAGAATATGGAAATAATTATCTTCATCAGTCTGAGGGAGTTCAGATGCTACTTGAATATGAGAATAAAAGAATGTCAAATCTTTCACATTATATTTTGAATGTTTCATCATATCCGGTATATAATAATACAAGTGTAAAATATTACTCTGTTGGCGACCTGCAATTTGAAGATATGATAAAAGAACTAAAAAAAGCTGAAAGATTTATTTTTATGGAATATTTTATAATTTCTGCCGGGTATATGTTTGATACAATATCAGAAATTCTCAGACAAAAAGTTAAAAGTGGTGTTGAAGTAAGAATAATGTATGATGGTGTTGGTACTCAGATAAATATGCCTGAAAAGTATTTCAAAAGACTTTCAGAATGCGGAGTAAAATGCAAGATTTTTAATTCATTCAGACCATTTCTTTCATCTGTTCAAAATAACCGTGACCACAGAAAAATACTTGTAATAGATGGTCATACAGCTTTTAACGGTGGAACTAATATAGCTGATGAGTATATAAACCGAAAAGAAAGATTTGGTCACTGGAAAGATACTGCTCTTATGATAAAAGGAAATGCTGTCTGGAATATGACTGTAATGTTTCTTCAACTCTGGGAAATGAATGAAAAGCAAATGTGCAATTATATGGAGTTCATACCAAAATATAACGTAAAAGGTACATTCATAGGCGATGGATTTGTTCAACCTTTTTCTGATTCCCCTCTTGATGATGAGCATATAGGCGAACTTGTTTATATGGATATAATTAATAATGCGGAACAATACCTGTATATCACTACTCCTTACCTTATACCGGATAACGAACTTTTAACTTCTTTAAAACTTTCTGCCAAAAAAGGAGTTGACGTCAGAATAATAACACCTCATATTCCTGACAAATGGTATGCATATGCTATTGCGTGGACTTACTATCCAGAACTTATAAAAGCCGGAGTTAAAATTTATGAATACACTCCGGGATTTATACATGCCAAAAATTTTGTATCAGACGACAATATAGGCGTTGTGGGAACTATAAATCTGGATTACAGAAGTCTATATCTTCATTTCGAGTGTGGAACGATATTATATAAATGTTCGGCGATTTTTGATATTAAAAACGATTTTATTGAAACCCAGAGTCGTTCACAGCTTATTACTCTTGAAAACTGTAATAAGCGTCCATTATTAAATAAAATAGGCGGATATATCCTTCGTATGTTTGCACCCCTTCTTTAATCCGACTCTTTATTTTTGTAAATATTGACATATTATGTAAACTATGATATAATAATTTTAGATTGAAAATTTTTAAAGGAGTTTTTTAATATGAGTGAATGTACACACGATTGTTCAAGCTGTTCTAGCAATGACTGCAACAGCCGTAAACCTGAAAGTTTTATTGAAAAGCCAAATAAATTAAGTAAAATTGACAAAGTTATTGGCATTGTAAGTGGTAAAGGCGGAGTAGGAAAAACTTTAGTTTCTTCAATGCTTGCATCTGCCGTAAAGAAAAGTGGAAAAAATGTTGGTATACTTGATGCTGATGTAACAGGTCCATCTATTCCTAAAACTTTCGGAATCCATGAACGTGCCGAAGGTGTTCAGGACGGACTTATTCCTGTAAAAAGCAAGGGGGGCATTGATGTTATGTCAATCAATCTTCTGCTTGAAAACGATACTGACCCTGTTATATGGAGAGGTCCTGTTATTGGTGGTGTGGTAAAACAGTTCTGGACTGATGTCATATGGAAAGATATTGACTGTCTTTTTGTCGATATGCCTCCTGGAACAGGAGATGTTCCGCTTACTGTTTTCCAGTCGATTCCTGTAAATGGCATTGTAATAGTTACTTCTCCACAGGAACTTGTTTCTATGATAGTTGGTAAAGCAGTAAAAATGGCTAAGATGATGAATATACCGATAATAGGAATTATAGAAAATATGAGTTATCTTGAATGCCCTGACTGTGGCAAGAAAATCAAAGTATTTGGTGAAAGCCATGTAGATGAAGTAGCTATACAGTATGGAATACCAGTAATAGGCAGAATTCCGATTTGTCCTGAACTTGCTCTTGCATGTGATAAGGGTGAAATTGAATCTTTTGATTCAAAAGACTGGTTTGATGAAGCTGTGAAAGAAGTATTGGATATATAAATAAAACAGGACGGATTTTTTAATCCGTCCTTTATTTTTTACAAACAAACAGCACACTGAAAAGTGTGCTGTAGTTTTTAATATTATTCTTTTACACCACCAAGTGCAACGCCGGCAATGATGAATTTTGAAAGGAATACATAAGCAACGATAATTGGTACAACTGAGAGAGTAATAGCCATATAAACTACACCATAGTCAATCTTATCACTTGCAGTAAGTGAAGCCATCATCATTGGAAGAGTTTTCTTTTCAACTCCAACTGAAAGGAGTATCATCTGAGGTGTATAGAGGTTGTTCCAGTTCTGAATGAAAGCGAAAATTGCCTGAACTGCAATAGCTGGTTTCATCATTGGAATAGCGATTTTAACGAATGTTCCAAATTCACCTGAACCGTCAATACGTGCGGCTTCAACGATTTCCAGCGGAAAAGATGATTTCATGTATGAGTTCATAAAGTAGTATACTGCTGGAGCAGCTACTGCTGGAAGAATAAGAGGCCAGAATGTATTATGTAATTTAAGGTCAATCATAAAGCTAAGGAATCCGGCACCAGTTACCTGTACAGGAACCATCATAACTATAAGAATTATTGTATGTGCAATGCCTTTAAGTTTAAAGTCATATACATAAATACCATAAGCTGTAAGTGCTGAGAAGAATACTGTAAGTATTGTAGCACAGATTGTGATAATAGCACTGTTCTTATAACCATAAGCCATATTGATTGAAGACTTAAACTGTGAACTTGTAGTTAATGTTGTAAAGTTTTCACCGAAACTTCCGCTTGGAATTAATGAAAATCCGTTTTGAATCTCAACTGAAGATCTTGTTGAGTTAATAAGAAGAATGTAAATCGGCAATAAACAAACGATTGTGAGGAATACCATCCAAGCAAAAAGAATCCAAGATTTTGTTTTAAGCTTTTTGGAGTAGTTGTCTGCTGCTCCCCCGTAAGTGTTTTTCATATTGTTTTTACTCATATACTAAGACCTCCAAACTGCTTGCTCTTTGCCTTAGCGTCTTTGATAAGCTTCTTACGCTGTTTTTTCTTTGCTATTTCATCAACATCTCTATTGATATAGAATGTAATTGAACCAAGAATAAGAGTTACTATAAAGAGTAATACTGATGCTGCACCGGCATAACCGAACTGTGCACCATTCTTATTCTTATATCTCTGGAATATGTAAACTGCGATAGTCTGAATATCCTTGTTGATTTCTGTACCTGTATGATAGAGGAAAGGAATATCGAACATCTGGAGACCACCAATCATAGAAGTAACAAGAGTATAAGCCATAATAGGACTAAGAAGCGGAATAGTAATTTTCCAGAATGTCTGTGTACTTGTAGCACCGTCAATTTCAGCAGCTTCAAAGAGTGAAGGGCTGATACCCATAATACCTGACATAAGCATAATCATTGTATTACCAAACCAGAGCCAAGTCTGAATAAACATTACAGTACCTCTTGAAGCAGCAGTACCTTTGAGGAAGTCTACAGGACCTAAGCCCATTGAACCTAAAATCTGGTTTACAGCACCATTATCTGAACAAAGTGACATAAAGAGTACAGATACTGAAGCAGCTGTGATGATATTAGGAAGATACATTACAACTTTAAAGAAGCCTTTACCAGCAATCTTAAGTCTTGCATCTGTGAACCAAACTGCGAGTGAAAGAGATAAAACAATCTGTGGAATAAAGTTACCAAACCAAAGGATTATAGTAGTTTTAAAAGCATTTAAGAATTCTTCGTGCTGCATTTTAAGATTACGTGCATCACCGCCTGAAAGCAGTGTTGAATAGTTCGCCATACCTACAAAATCCTCATTACTTGTGAGGTTCTTTTCTGAAGGATTACCGTTTCCGTAGAAACTAAGTATAAAAGTATTAATTAAAGGCCATAACTGAAAAACAAAATAAACAATAAAAAATGGCAATATAAAGATATATCCAAATCTTGCATAGCTGATTGATTTAATACGACGCTGTGCACCTGTTGGTCCTGCCATAAAACACACCCTCTCTGCAAATATAAAAACAAAAAATAACACGCACCCGAGGAATGGCATAAGCCACCCCTCAGGCAAATTGAACTGAGTTCAACTGTGTATTATTTAAATTAAATCAAGTTATAAATCAAATTAAATTATTCAACTACAACTTCTTCGAGTTCTACTGAAACAGCATCCTTGAAGTCTTCAACTGTTTCGTCCCAAGACTTGCCGCCCTTTACATAAGATTCCTTAACTGTGTCGAGGAACTTAGACTTGATTGTAGCATCGTAAGGAGTTACAAGACCATTGAGGTTAACGCCCTTTACAGACTTATCGAGAACTTCAAAGTAGTTCTGACCCTGAAGGTTGTTAAGAACCTTAGTATCCTTGTAGTCTGGATTAGCAACGATGTCAGCCATTACGTTAACGTTGTTGCAGTATTCAGGCTTGTTAAGAGCATATTCCTTAATCTGTTCATCATCAACAGTGAATGTCTTGATGAATGACTGAGCTTCTTCAGCGTTGTCAGTCTTAGGATTTACAACCATCCAAGTGCCACCCCAGAAGTATTCCTGTGGTCCAACGCAAACATTCCACTTACCATATGTGCCCTTGCCTTCACCACCAGCAGCACCAACGAGAATTGTATCGCCGAAGCCCCATGTTGAAACGAAGTAACCCATAACCTTATCTGTTGAACCCATTGGGAGCCAGTCTGGTGACCACTGGTCAACCTGTGTTACACCGCCTCCATCCCAGAGTTCCTTAGCGAGTTCTGCAAATTCTTTACATGAATCATCAACCTGAAGTGTGTCGCTTGAATCAACCCAAGGCTGTGTACGTCCAGCTGCGAATACCTGCCAGAGACCGCCGAGTGAATCACAAAGAGCTGTGTTTCCGCCTGACTGTTCTGAAACTGTCTTAGCAGCATCCTTGAAGCTAGCCCAGTCGCCAACTTTAGCCTGCATTTCATCAGGTGTCTTTACACCGAGGTACTGTTCAGCAAGGTCTGTTCTGTAAGCAAAACCGCCGGCTGCAGCCTGCCATGAAACACCCTTACGAACACCACTTGATGACTTACCGATTTCATCTGTGTATGAATAGATGTCAGCAAAGTTGTCATCTGTGAAACCGAGGTCTGAGAGAGGAGCTGTCTTTTCGTCATCATTGATGAACATAAGAGCCCAGTCAGCTTCTACAAAGTAAAGGTCAAAGTCGTCGTTAGCCTTAAACATGTTGTTTAACTTTTCAGCAGCTTCGCCACCTTTACAAGCCATGTTTACAAAGTTAGCTTTCTTGCCTGAAACGCTTTCCCACTGTGCAATCATAGCTTCAGCGTCATCAGCATTCCAAGAAGCAACTGAGAATGTTTCACCGCCTGTAGCGAGATTAACTGCACCAACTTCTTCAGAAGCTGTTACTCCTGGAGTTGCTGCAGAAGATTCTTCTGATGATTCATCTGATGAATCTTCCTTGCTTTCTTCTGATGATTCTTCACTGCTTTCTTCTGATGATTCAGAAGATGACTGTGGTGCAGGTGTAGAAGATGATTCCTTTTCATCACCACATCCAACAAATGCTGTTGTAGCCATAGCAAGAGCTGCTACTAAAGCTAATGTTTTTTTAAGTTTGTTCATTGGTAATTCCTCCTTAAATATGTATATCACATTTTAAACTTTAAAAATGTAATATGTCTTGAAAAATAAATAATTAATTATGGCATTCTGCCAACAGTTTTACCGTTTATGACAAAACCTCTTATGAGGTTAATCATTTCATCTTCAGGAATGTCCTCCTTGTTGATGACACGTTTTAACAAACGGGCAGCATTAACGCCCATACTGTAGGTATCTTGTCTGACGGTTGTAAGCGAGAGACTTTTTATACGATTTGCAAGCAGACCGTCATAACCGGCAATGGAAATTTCATTGCAGTTATTTTCTTTCGCATACTTTTTTATTACTTCCATACCACTTATTGCACAATAATCATCCGGATATATAATGCAAGTAGGCGGATGGGATAATTTCAATAATTCACGGGTAAGAATTTCACTTGAAACACAGTCAAGATATTTGCCATGTCTGATATAATTCTCGTCCGGTTCTATACCAAGCATTTTCAAGGTATTTTTATATGCATTCACTCTCAGTGAAGTGACTTGAGCATCTTCTCCGAAGATATATGCAATTCTGCGATGCCCCATACTGTGTATATAACTTACAAGGTCACTCATGCCGTTTTTATTATCTGAAACGACACTACAAACACCTTTTTTTTCATAATCAACAGCCACAAGCGGAATTTTACTTTCAATCAGTTCACACACATTTCTGCTGTTGAAATCCACACAGGCGGCCAAAACACCATCAACATTTCTATAAAGGCAATGTTCATAGAATGACATTGTCCTGTCACCAATTTTTTCGCTGATAAATACTATATCATAACCTGATTTTTCCATTTCTCTTTTGAAACTGTCAATAACAGAGGAAAAATACACGTGTGTCAAACCGTTTTCAGCCTTATCAGCAAGAAGAACACCAATAAGGTAACTTTTATTGGTTTTCAAGGCACGTGCCTGAGAATTAGGCATATAACCGAGTCTTTTTGCTGTCTCACAAACAAGGCTTCTGGTCGCATCACTTATATCTTTATGACCATTAATAGCTTTACTGACAGTCGCAATGGAAACCCCACATTCTTCAGCAATAGTTTTAATAGAAACCATATTTCACACCCTTGCTGTTTATTTGAATGCACGTGCTTCTGCACGACACAGAATAAAGATAACCCTCTTTATATTTTGAAATTTGAATTTATGATACAACTTGAATGCTTTAGTAACCTAAATATACAATATTTTTGGCATAATGTCAATGGTTTGAACAACTCTTTAATATTTTTTGGACATACACAACAATTTTCAACATTGTTTTTTGTGATATCTGACAATAAATAATATAAAAG
>CAMWNQ010000084.1 GCA_947175655.1 uncultured Clostridia bacterium
AATTAGTTTATTAACATTAATGTCATACCCATTATGGATGTTCCTGATTTTAAAACAGCATTTTGCATAAATTAAATTATCAGATATTGTAAAAAACGTAAAAATTTTTTTGTGTGATTTTCTATTTGCTTTTTTTTATTGACTTTACTTAAATAAAATGTTACTATTAAAATGTATATATAATATGCTTATTAAATGTTTAAAAGGAGAATAAATTATGCTTAAAAAAAGACTTTGCAGTTTTGTGACAGCTTTAGCAATGACCGCAACTTCAGTTCCGTTTCTTGCTTCTGTAATATATTCAAATACTGCTTCAACTCCGGCTTATGCCCAAGGTGAATTCACTATCCCTGAACTTGATATAAAATCAAAGGCTATTCCTGACCTTGACTGTTTCAAATTTGCTGCGGATATGGAACTTGGTATAAACCTTGGTAATACTTTTGATGCTTATGATGATGCTGGTATCAATTCAAACAAACTTGATATTGAAAGCTCTTGGTGTGGTGTAAAAACTACTAAAGAAATGATTGACACTATGAAACAAGCTGGCTTCCAGACAATCCGTATTCCTGTATCGTGGCACAATCACGTTGATGACAATTTTAATATTGATGAAGCTTGGCTCAACAGAGTTCAGGAAGTTGTTGACTATGCAGTTGCAAACGATATGCATATCATTCTTAACATACATCATGACAACGAATCAGAAAAGAAATATATGTTCCCTGACTCTGAACATCTTGAAAATTCACTTAAATACGTTTCTTCAATTTGGACTCAGGTTGCTGATAAGTTCAAGGATTATGATGATCACCTTGTTTTTGAATCACTCAATGAACCAAGACTTATCGGAAGTGACTATGAATGGTGGTTTAATCAGAATGCTCCAGAATGTATTGATGCTCAGAACTGCATAAATCAGATGAACCAGAAATTTGTTGATATAGTTCGTGCTTCTGGCGGAAACAATGCAAACCGTTATCTTATGGTTCCTGCTTATTGTGCTAATGCTGATGCTGCCGCAAGTGATTTATTTAAACTTCCAAAAGATACAGCTGAAAATAAACTTATGGTTGAAGTTCACGCTTATATTCCTTATAAATTCGCAATGGCTGCTCCTGGTACTGCTGACAGTGTTGATACTTTTGATGTTAATAAGGATACAGGTGATATTGATTCACTTATGGATAGTCTCTATCTTAATTTTATCAAAAAGAATGTTCCTGTTATTATTGACGAATTCGGTGCAAGAAATAAAGACGAAAATATTCAGGCTCGTACAAACTATGCAACATACTATATCGCTGCTGCAAGAGCAAGAGGTATTACATGTTGCTGGTGGGATAACAATGCTTTTGACTCATATTCAGGAGAAGCTTTTGGTCTTCTTGACAGAAAAGCAAATGTTATAAAGTATCCTTCAATTGCTGAAGGTCTTTCAAAGTATGCAAATGATGACAAAACAAGCTATGTTACTCCTTCAAGCTCAGATGACAGAATAGGTCTTGTAAATAAAACTGAAAGCGGTGCCTCTGCTATGTTCAGCAGAGCTATTGGAGATAAAGTTGAAGTTGATATTAAACTCAATAATAATACAGGTTCTCTTATGGGCTGTATTGATTTCTCCGTTCAGCTTAATGGCGAATATTACTGGATTGCTTATCAGTATAATGTAACAGAATCAGGTACTGTTCAATTTGATATAAACAAGCCTGATATGGTAAATGTTGGTGATGACCCTGTTTCTGATGAAGCAATCAAGAAAGAACTTATCGAATCAATCAAGAAAATGAACAGCATTAATATTCAGTGCTGGTATGCAAGCGATAAATCAGGTAAGGAAATCACTCCTTCTACTGATGCAGGTGAATTTACAGGTGCAAGAATCATCGGCGAAAAAACTCCTAATTCAGGTGACAATGAAGGTCTTGTAAATAAAACTGAAAGCGGTGCTTCTGCTATGTTCAGTGAAGCTATCGGTGATAAAGTTGAAGTTGACATCGAACTTGGTAAGAATACAGGTTCTCTTATGGGATGTATCGACTTCTCAGTTCAGCTTAATGGCGAATATTACTGGATAGCTTATCAGTATAATGTAACAAAATCAGGTACTGTTCAATTTGATATAAACAAGCCTGATATGGTAAATATAGGTGATGAACCTGTTGCTGATGAAGCAATCAAGAAAGAACTCATTGCAGCAATCAAGAAAATGAACAGCATTAATATTCAGTGCTGGTATGCAAGTGACAAATCAGGTAAGGAAATCACTCCTTCTACTGACGCTGGCGAATTTACAGGTGCAAGAATTGTAAAAGACAGCAACCCTACTACAACAAAAACAGTCTGGGGCGATGCCAATGATGATGGTTCTGTAGATGTTGCCGACGTTGTTGCTGTTGCTGCATACGTAGGAGACGCTGAAAACAACAATCTTAAAGAAAAAGGTCTCACTAATGCCGATGTTCACAATAATGGAAACGGAATTACAGCAGATGATGCTCTTGTAATTCAGCAGTATCTTGCTAAAATCATTCCATCGTTAGACCCTACAGCTTCCAATGAGGTGTTAGCCAGGCAAAGCAATTGATAATAAATTAGTTTATACAAATGGTTCTTTAGGACGTACAGCTATTAAAAACGATGCTATCTGGTGTTCTCTTTCAGGTTCTGGTGCAGAATTTAATTTTCACGGAAAAGCTGCAAGTGTAACTATTACTGGAGATTCCACAAGCCAGAGCTCTAACAATCAGGCAAGAATCGCTATATATGTAAACGGCGAACGTGTTGTTGATGATATGATTGACAGTCCGGAAAAAACTTATAATATTATATCAGGTTCTTCTGAAAAGGATTACAATGTAAAAATAGTAAAACTCTCTGAATCACTTTCATCAAGTTTCGCTATTAAAACTATAAAAGTTGATAATCCTGATACAATAAGCTTTGTTGAAAAAGACGGTCTTATCGAATTTATCGGCGACTCTATCACTTGTGGTTACGGTGTTGACGATGAAGTAAAAGAACACGGCTTTTCTACTAAAACTGAAGATGTAACAAAAACTTATGCTTATAAAACAGCTGAAGCTTTAGGCTATGACTATAGTATGGTAAGCTACAGTGGTTATGGTGTAGTATCTGGTGTAACTTCAGGTGACAAAAATCCTGATATGACAGTTCCTAAATATTATGATAAGCTTGGACATTCAAATTATGCAACTTTAGGCGGACAGAATCCTGATGAAATAACATTTGAAGCAAAAAAATCCCCTGATATTATTGTTATAAATCTTGGTACTAACGATTCAACATATTGTGGTACTGATTCCGCAAAGCAGAATGAATTCAAACAGGCATATGTTGATTTTATTGAGCAGATACGCAAGAAAAATCCAAATGCAAAGATAGTATGCACTGTCGGAATGATGGGCGGTAATCTTTACCCTGTAATCGAAAAAGCTGTTGATGAATATAAGTCAAAATCAAATGACAAAAATATCTACTCTATGGAATTTGATGTACAGTCTATGAGTGATGGAATTTGTGCTGACTGGCATCCAAGCGAAAAAACTCACGAAAAGGCTTCGAAAAAGCTTACTGCATTTATTGAAAATATAATCAAGTAAAAAAATCTGCTGTACTTTTAAAAAGTACAGCAGTTATTTTTTATATCAACTAAAAATCAGCAATTTTTTCCGTGAACTATCACATTTAAAGTCTGTAATATAAGTTTTATGTCAGTAGTTGCAGAGCGTTCCTGTATGTATTTTAAATCAAGTTCCATTTGTTCATCAATCGGCATATCAGGAGTATGATTAATCTGCCAGAAACAGGAAAGTCCTGGTTTTACAAGAAGTCGTTCCGAGATAAGGTCTTTCTGTTCTTCTGGAATAAAAGGTCTAGGACCTATTATTGACATATCGCCCTTTAATACATTGAAAAGCTGTGGAAGTTCATCAAGACTTAATTTTCTGAGAAATTTACCGCTCTTAAGAACTCTTTTATCATCTTTGATTTTAAAAAGAGGACCGTCTGACTGATTCTGGCTCAAAAAATCTTCACTGTGTCTGAGTTTTTCAGCATTTTTTACCATAGTTCTGAATTTATAAATTTTGAATTTTGAACCGTTCATACCTACTCTTTCCTGAACAAATATAGGACTTCCTGGGTCGTCCATAAACACAACAAGAGAAATAGCTGCCATAGGAACGCTTAAAATTGCAATTCCGGCAATGGAAGCAGTTATATCAAATAATCTCTTGACTACATCATAGAATGGCTTTTTCCTTACCAGTGTTTCAGGTTCTGAACTTGTTGAACCTAAAATATGTACAACACTTTCATTCTGTAAATTCAATTCCATTTTATTCGACCTCATTTCCAACTTAAAGCTTTATTTTTTAAATCCCCATTGTTAACAATAAAAAAAACAATTACCTACTTTACTGTAATTATTATAAACTACAATTATATCGAATGTCAACTAAATATTAAGTTTTTCTATTAATTTCATCAAACATTAATAAAACGCACTGTATTTTTTTTAGAATTTATTTATTTTTCACAACTTTTTATTAATTTATAATTATCAAAGAAATATAGTGATATAGAGTTCTTTTTAAAAAAATATCCTTAAAATACTATATTTCCCAATTTATACTATTTGTAAAAAACAAATTTTTTCGACATATCGGGGAAGTATCCCCGATATAAACTAGTATTTCTTATTTATATATTCACAGGCTTTCAAACCTGCTGTTGCACCGTCCGCACCTGCTGTTGCAAGTTGTTTTATATCTTTTTTTCGACAATCACCTACAGCAAAAATTCCCTCTGTTTTAGTATGACATTCATCATCTGTTATAATATAACCATCTTCATCCAAATCAGCAACAGACCTGAAAATCTCATTATCAGGTATCTGTCCTATTGCTATAAAAAGTCCTGATACTTCAATATCATTCTGAATTTTGCTGTCATTACTTACAACTGATATTGACTCAAGTTTTTCACTTCCATTTATTTTTTCAATCGTTGAATTCAGCATATATGAAATATTTTCTTTTTTTCTGAGTTTTTCAGCAAGAACCTTTTCACCTTTGAATTCTTTTCTTCTGTGAATTATATAAACTTTACTGCAATAATCAGATAAAAAAACAGCATCCATAAGTGCGGTATTTCCTCCACCCGCTACTGCCACAATTTTTCCTTTATAAAATGCACCATCACATACTGAACAATATGATACACCGTGCCCTGTAAGTTTTTCTTCGTTTTCAAGTCCAAGCCGACGTTTTTTTAATCCTGAAGCAATTATAACGCAATAACATTTATAACTATTATTTTCTGTTATAACATTTTTTTCATCTATGTTATTTTCTACAGATACTGCTTTTTCATATTTTATTTCAGCTCCAAGTGACATAGCCTGTTCATAAAGAGAACTGGCAAAATCATATCCGGATATTTTCTTTATAGCTGGATAATTCTCTATCTCTGATGCAAATACAATCTGACCGCCATAATATTCTTTTTCCAGCAAAAGAACTTTTTTTCCTGATCTCAATGCATATATTGCCGATGAAAGACCTGCTGTTCCTGCACCGATAATAACTATATCATACATATAATAAAAACTTCCTTTTTCTTATATTAATCCTTAATCAAGATTTGATATAATTATTATTGCCTTAAATTTTTATTTAAATCATATAAAAAGAGCGGTTATTAAAAACCGCTCTGAAAATTTTATTTTAATTTTTTAGTATGCTTTTAATTTTCTTTTTTATCTTCTTTTGCTGTTGCAGAAACTGGAACAACAGAAGCATTATTAATCTTAAACTGTTCAGCTACAGCAGTTACAAGAACTACACATATATATAATACAAAAACAAGTACTTCAAGAACAAGGAGAGGCTTCACTGAATCTTCTATAACATTTTGAATAGAATGTGTAACAGATGATACACTAGCTGGAACAAGTACATTATAAGCGTTTGCAAAGGCTACTGTAGTATAATATTCATCAGCAGTTTGATTCACTATATTTATAAGATTGCTTACTTTTTCATACAAAACATTAAAATCAGTTTCTACCCTTTCTTTCTTGGCATCTGAACCTACAGGATTTTCTTTAAGAGCCTTTATTCTCTGATTATAGAAGTTGATATTCTGTGTTGTAGTTGAAACATCATTCTGTGCCTTGATTTTTTTATCAATAAGAATGTCATATTGCTTTGATGCCTGAGTTTCCTGAGTATTTGTATTGTCATTGCCATTACCAAAAATCATAATTGTATCTTTCTGATATGCTTCAATTGATTTTGAAATAGTTGCAAGATTTTCAGATGCAATAGTTTTTTCACGTGTAATAGCATCTATTCTGTACTGATAATAATCTATAAGAGACTCTTTATCCTTAGTAATGTTATTTACCGTAATATAAGAAGATATGCGGTCAAGGTCCATACTCTGGATAGATTTAATAGCTTCGGAAAGGTCAGCAAAAGTATAGCCTGTTTCAGAAGAACGATAACGTGTTGTATCTTCTTCAGCAAGATGTGATACATAATTTTCAAGTGTTTTAAGTGTTGTACTGAAAACATCAATTGCTTCTGCATAATCATAAGTTGTATAATCCACAGCTGAAACAGCACTTCCCAAAGCCTTATTATATCCGTATGTTTCAAAGAAGTAATCACGATAAGATTCAAGAATTTTATTTAAAACTTCAACAGCCTGAGAGCTTCCTAATGTAGTTGCAGCATAATTGAATTTTACCTTATACTGTGTAGGATAATAAGTTACATCAAGCATAGCCTGAGCTGCATTCAACGCACTACCTGTAGTATTACTTTCATATATACTTTTATAAGTAGTAATTCTATCAATTGCATTTTTTGGTATAATACCTTCAATAGATATGCCTTGTCTTATTATTTCAAGCTCTTCAAGAGAATATCCTAATTCTGTAAGAGCAGTTTCAATAACAGATGGGTTTTTAAGCGAATTAACATCAAATTTATTTCCGGCAGGGTCAAGACCCTCTTCAATTCCATCAAATGTAAAGCTTACAAGAGATGTCATCGATTTATGCTGGTCTGATGAGAAAATCGCAGAACTGGTTACTGTGAGAAGTGCAACTACAATAGCAGCTACAAGCCAGATAATAAAATACTTTTTAAGCTTTTTCCAAATTCCTAAAAACGAAACAACAATCTCTTTATCGTCATTGTTATCATTTTGCAACGTTATATTTAAATAACGTTCCTCTTTTTTTTCCATACCTATTTGTTCCTTTCATAATTTATATATAAACCGATAAAATATTATATCGACAAGCTTAATTA
>CAMWNQ010000085.1 GCA_947175655.1 uncultured Clostridia bacterium
AAAAAATACAGATATAATAAAAATTCAGAAAATTACATAATAGTTCAGACTAAAACAGAAAAGCTGATACAGATTATAAAAGGTAGTAAAAGTTTTTACTGTCATTATCTGGACATAAAATCTGACGGCACTATAGATGAAAAATCAATTATAGGCAGTGATATTGATATAGATACATTAAAAAAGTCAGGTAAGGATTACAGAATAAATTTTAATGCTGTCAAAAAGGCAGAATTATTTTGTGAACGTTGTATTCATATATTATCACTGAAAATCCTGAATAATGATAAGATTTTTTATCCTGTTGAAAGTATTGAAAAAGAAGAGTTTGAAAAATTCTTTGAGAGAGTAAAATTCTATAAATATTCTCCTGAAGGACAAAAAAAGCATATATCCCTGAAAGAGTCCATAAAGATGCTCGGAAAACAGAAGATATTTTTTATAATTCTCAGAACTCTTACATTTATTTTTATGGGTGCATCTATAGCGTCTCAGAATTTTGAAATTAATAAACTTTCTATTACAGCGATAATGATATGTCAGATTGCTATGATGATTTTTTACTGTATGTACAGTGGATATTTTACTATAAAAGATGTAAAACGTGGTGAAACTGACAATAATATATATATTCCGGTGAGCCGAATATAGTGTTTTATATGATTATTCCGTCTTTGTTGCTTATAATCTGTGGTCTTATGAGTGGAGATATACTTGAATGGAGAAAATATTTTGTTTTGGGTATAATATCATCTCTTGTCATTGCAGGAATACTTATTTTATTCACTGATTCTTCTGAAAGAGTGAAAAGTATTTTGTCGGCGTTTATGATAGCAGTTATTTTCTGTTTTGGAACGGTCGGAACATTAAATTATTACTATGATCCCAGTGAACCTGTTATCACTGAATCCGAAATATATGATAAATACAAAATAGCCAGAAAATCAACTTCATATTATCTTGAAGTAAGGCTCAGTAACGGAAATATAAAAGGTCTTACAGTTTCTTATGATGATTATAATGATGCTAAAATCGGTGAAAGGGTGAAAATTTATGAATATGCCGGACTTTTTGATATTCCGTACGCTGAAATTCACCTCGATTAAAAAAATTTGAAAAATTTTTCAAAAACACTTGCATTTTACTAAAAAATATGTTATTATAAAAAAGCATTTTAAATCCGTTTGCTTTTGTAGATGGGAGTTAATGCCGAAAGACATTAAACCGGACAGTCCTCTGCTTGCTGAATCTCAAAGCATTCAAAGGATTCAGATTTTTTCAATAATACTTAAAAGCAAGAATGTCCGCAGAAATTTAGGAGGAATTAAAAAATGGATGCACTTAAACTTATAAGCGATTCAAGTATGAAGACAGAAGTACCACAGTTCAGTGTTGGTGATACTGTAAAGGTTCACGTTAAGATTCAGGAAGGCGAAAAGAGCCGTATCCAGATTTTTGAAGGTACTGTTATTGCTAAGAAACATGGTGGAATCAATGAAACTTTCACTGTAAGACGTGTTGCTCACGGCTGTGGAATTGAAAGAGTTTTCCCTGTTCACGCTCCAGCTGTTGCCAAGGTTGAAGTTGTAAGATACGGTAAGGTTCGCAGAGCTAAGCTCTATTATCTCCGTGACAGAGTTGGTAAGGCTGCTAAGGTTAAGGAACAGATTCGCAATAACTAAGTCGTAATCTGACTGAGTAATTTCTATGGACAGTTTGCTGTCCCAATAAAGCATTATGGCATTAAGGGACGATTCCGTCCCTTTTTTGCTAAAAATATCCTGATAAAAGGCGGTGCTTATATGGAAGAAAATAATATCAATAATGTTGAAGATATTAATAATACTGACGATATTCAAAATGTTAAAGATGTTGAAGATAATGAAAATCAAAAAGAGGAAAAAAATCCCCCAAGTAAAAAAACGTCAGGCATAGTTCGGGATATTATGGATATTGCAGAATCAACAGTAATAACTATGTTTATGATTATATTGGTTTTTACTTATATTCTGCATCCTGTAAACGTTGTTGGAACATCTATGGTTCCTACGCTTAAGGACGAAGACAGAGTTTTTATGACAACTATTATTCCTGATATTTCTTATGGTGATATTGTTGTTATAAATAATGATAAAGCTTATCTTCTTGATGAAAACAATGAAATCATTGAGAAAAATAGTTATGAACTTAATGAATGTATTATAAAAAGAGTAATTGCTGAAGGCGGTCAGACTATAGATATAGATTTTGTTACAGGTGATGTAATTGTTGATGGAAAAATTCTTGAAGAGGATTATATAAATGCCCTTACTCTTACTGATGAGGGCGGATTTGATTTCCCTGTAACTGTTCCGGAAGGCTATTATTTTGTTATGGGCGACAACAGAAATGCATCATCAGACAGCCGTCACCCATATGTCGGATTTATAAAGAAAAATCAGATTTACGGGAAAGCTATTATAAGATATGCTCCTGTTGATACATTCAAAATATTATAATCGGGGGCATTTAAAATTGAATAATAAAAAGCCGTCACGAAAATCAATATTTTTCAAAGAGCTTGAAAGCTTTTTTGAAACAATATTTACTTCAATATTTATAGTTACGCTCATATTTACATATATTCTCAGACCTACTACTGTAAGCGGAGATTCTATGAATCCAACACTTTTTAATAATGACAGGCTTTTGATATCTGAATTTGTTGGTACTCTTGAAAAAGGAGATATAGTTATTGCTGATTGTCATCAGGCGGTTCTTCTTAGTGATGAAAATACTCCGGAATACAGAAACGGTCTTGACAAAATGATTGTAAAGCGTGTTATTGCAACCGGAGGTCAGACAGTTGATATAGATTTTGAAAAAGGTCTTGTATATGTTGACGGTGAACTTCTTGATGAACCTTATATATTAGGTCTTACTCATCTTGACGGTGGTGCATTTACAGAAAAATATCCTGTAACTGTTCCGGAAGGATATGTCTTTATAATGGGAGATAACCGTAATAATTCACGTGACAGCCGTGACAGAAGCGTTGGCTTTATGTCTGAGGATAACATAATAGGCAAAGTAATCCTGAGAGTGTCTCCGCTGAATAAAATCAGAGTATTCTGAAAGAAACGTTTGATAATTATAAGGTGGATGATAATATGGAAGATATGAAAAATATACAATGGTTTCCGGGGCATATGGCTAAAACAAGAAGACTGATAAAATCAAATCTTTCTCTTGTAGATGCGGTTGTTGAGATTCTGGATGCAAGAACTCCGCTTTCAAGCAGAAATCCTGAAATGGACAGACTTGTTGCCGGAAAACCACGAATGGCAATTCTCAATAAAGCTGACCTTGCTGACGAAAGGGCAACTGAAAAATGGCTTGCATATTTCAGAAAACAAAATATAACAGCAATATCCGCTGACTGTAAAACGGGAAGAGGTCTTAAAAACTTTATACCTACTGTGAAAACTCAGGTTTTGAAATCTCTTGTTGAAAAGTACGAAAAACTTGGTATAAATGGTAAACCTATAAGATTGATGATTGTAGGTATACCTAATGTCGGAAAATCATCATTCATAAATAAGATTGCAGGTACTAAAAAAGCAAAGGCTGAAGACCGTCCAGGAGTTACAAGAAATAAACAATGGGTAAAGATAAGTTCCGGAGTTGAAATGCTTGATATGCCAGGGGTTTTATGGCCTAAATTTGAAGACCAGCAGGTAGCTTGCAGACTGGCTTTTACTGGAGCTGTAAAAGATGATATTCTTGATATTGAAACTCTTGCATCAAAGCTTCTCAAATTTCTGGCAGAAAATTATCCTGAAAATCTCAGAGAAAGATATAAGATTGATTTTGATGAAAATGATGAGGGATATACGCTCCTTGAAAAAACCGGAAGAAAAAGAGGTATGCTTATTTCTGGTGGTGAAGTAAATACGGAGAGAATGGCTGTAACGGTTCTTGATGAATACAGGGGAGGAAAAATCGGCAAAATTACTCTTGAACTTCCGGAGGATGAAAGCAATGAGTGATAATCTTAATAAAAGCAATATTCTGTTTGACTATGATAGCAATAATTATGGTCAGTATGATTTGATATGTGGAATTGATGAAGCTGGCAGAGGTCCTCTTGCAGGAGATGTCTATGCAGCAGCTGTTATTCTTAAAAAAGATATCTTTATTGAAGGTCTGAATGACAGCAAAAAGCTTTCAGAAAAAAAGCGTGAGATGCTTTACGATGAAATAATCGCAAAATCAGAGAGCTACTGCATTGCAACGGCATCTGTTAAAGAAATAGATGAAATAAATATACTTCAGGCATCTATGCTGGCTATGAAAAGAGCTGTTGAAGGACTTTCAAAAGTTCCGGATATTGCACTTGTTGATGGTAACAGAATTCCTGAAAATATGGTTTGCAGATGTGAATATATAATAAAAGGTGATGCTAAGTCAGCATCAATTTCAGCTGCATCAGTTCTTGCAAAGGTTGCAAGAGACAGATATATGAAATCCCTTGCGTTAAAATATCCTCAGTATTGTTTTGAAAAGCATAAGGGATATCCTACAAAGCTTCATTATGAAATGATTGAAAAATACGGTGCAAGCGATATTCACCGTAAAACTTTCCTGAAAAAATTCTATGCAAAACAATCTGAAAAATCGGAATAATAATTTGAATAAGACTGAAACAGGAAGATTAGGCGAAAATGCCATTTCAGAGTATCTTTCCGCAAGAGGTTACAGGATTATTTGCAGGAATTACCGCATAAAGGGCGGTGAAATCGATATAATCGCTTCAAAAGATGATTTTATCGCATTTGTTGAAGTGAAAACACGTAGACCTGATTCCCTTGAAAGCGGATTTGATGCTGTTAATCAGAAAAAAAGAAATTTTATCATAAAAACTGCTATTGATTATATATTAAAATATCCGTCTGAACTTCAGCCGAGATTTGATATAGCATCAGTTATTGCTTTGAATGGTAAAGTTCTTGATATAAACTATATTAAAAATGCCTATGATGCAACAGGCTATAATTTTTAAAAAATATTTCAAAAAAGGTGATAAATATGTTTTATAAAAGCACAAGAAACAGTGATATAAAAATCACAAGTGCAGAGGCAATAACACAGGGTATTTCATCAGACGGCGGACTTTTTGTCCCTGAATCAATTCCGGAGATTACTTTTGATGAAATTGAAAAGCTCGCATCAATGAGTTATGCTGACAGAGCATACTGTATATTTAAAAAATATCTCACTGATTTTACTGATGCTGAAATACATTACTGTACTGACAATGCATACAGCACTAAAAATTTTGATACTGAAAGCATTGCTGAAATTGCACATCTTTTTGATGGTACTTATATGCTTGAATTATGGCACGGTCCTACTTGTGCTTTCAAGGATATGGCACTTCAGATACTTCCATATTTCCTTACCGTATCAGCAAAGAAAATAAATCTTGACAAGAAGATAGTAATTCTTGTTGCTACATCAGGTGATACAGGAAAAGCTGCTCTTGAAGGTTTCAAAGACGTTGAAGGTACACAGATTCTTGTATTCTATCCTGAACAGGGTGTAAGTCCTATGCAGAAACGCCAGATGACTACTCAGGAAGGTGAAAATGTAGGAGTATGTGCAATAAAGGGAAATTTTGATGACTGTCAGAACGGTGTAAAAGCAATATTTACTGATAATGATATAAAATCAGAACTTGATGAAAAATCAATGATGTTTTCAAGTGCAAACTCCATAAACTGGGGAAGACTTGTTCCACAGATTGTATATTATGTTTCATCTTATGCATCGCTTGTTTCTGATGGTGAAATAAATATGGGTGACAAGATTAATATAGTAGTTCCTACAGGAAATTTCGGAAATATCCTTGCTGCATACTATGCAAAATATATGGGAGTTCCGATAAATAAGCTTATCTGTGCTTCAAATGTAAACAACGTTCTTACTGATTTTATAAACACAGGTATTTATGATAGAAATAGAACTTTTTATGCTACTTGTTCACCATCAATGGACATTCTTATTTCAAGCAATCTTGAAAGACTTCTTTATATCATCACTGGTGAAGATGATTCAAAAATAAAGGAATGGTTTGGAAGTCTTGCTGAAACTGGCAGATATGAAGTTACAGATGATGTCAAGTCAGTTCTTAAATCTGAATTTTATGCCGGATTCTGTGATGATGAGGATACAAAGAAAACTATTCACGATATATATGAAAAGTATTCTTATACATGTGATACTCATACAGCAGTTGCTGTAAAGGTATATCAGGATTACAGAAATGAAACAGGAGATACCACTAAAACTATAATTGCATCAACTGCAAGCCCTTATAAATTCAGTGCAAGCGTTCTTGAAGCTATAGAAGGCAGTAAGTCAGAACTTGATGAATATGATATGATTGATAAACTTAATGAACTTTCCAAGCTTGAAGTTCCTGAATCTCTCGCAAAGCTTAAGACAAGTGAAAGAAGATTCAGTGATTCAATAGAAAAATCTGATATGAAAAATTATGTTCTAAAAAATCTTGGAGCTTAAACACGTATGAGTCTTTATGTTATAGGCGATTTGCATCTTTCCATAGGGGTTCCTGAAAAAACAATGTCAGTATTCAAGGGCTGGGATAATTATCAGGAAAAAATAAAAAAAAACTGGTCTGATATAATTCAGCCTGATGATGTTGTTGTTCTTGCCGGAGATATTTCGTGGGGAATGTCTCTTAACGAATCTGCTCCGGATTTTGAATTTATAAATAATCTTGCAGGCAAAAAAATTATCTTAAAGGGAAATCACGATTACTGGTGGAGTACCCAGAATAAAATACTGAATTTTTTTAGAGAGAAAAATTTTGATACTTTGAATATACTTCATAATAATCATTATAAATATGAAAATTATGGCATATGTGGTACAAGAGGCTGGATAAATATGCCTGATGAACCCGCAGATGCAAAGATTCTTGCAAGAGAGGCAGGAAGACTTGAAACTTCCATATGTTCAGCTCTTGCGGAAAATCTTGAACCTATAGTTTTTCTTCATTATCCGCCTGTTTTCGGAAATAGTTTTAACTATGATATTCTTGATGTGCTTTACAGACATAAAGTTAAAAAATGTTTTTATGGTCATATTCACGGCAGAGGACATCAGCTTGCGTTGAATGGTATATATGATGATATAAATTTCCACTTAATTTCAGGTGATTATTTACAGTTTGTGCCTAAAAAAGTGATGTGATTTGTGAAAAATGCAGAACTGTTAAAAATCAGTAGAAAAATTTTTTTAATTGTGGTATAATATACCAAGTATGTTATATAAATAATGGAGG
>CAMWNQ010000086.1 GCA_947175655.1 uncultured Clostridia bacterium
TTTGAATTCAATAACAGTAATATAAAACAGATAAGGTGTAAAGCTGATAAGGCATACAAGATTAATTAAAAGTGCAATCCACCAGTCTTTTTTATAAACAAATGCCCATAAAATTGCAAAAATACAGGATATATAAAAATATCTTTCGTGCATAGACGGTAAGAAAAATACACATACCATAGAACTCCAGAGTGCCAGAAGAATATATGCTTTTGTGGACGTTATTCTATTCAGAATAAAATAACAAGCACCTATTCCCAGAAAAGTCATAGTAAGAAGTATACCCATTTTTTTGAACATCTCATAATCGCCACTGATAATATAATATAAATTCGGACAGTTCATAGTAAGTGATTTATATAAATCAGTCTGTTTTGTATAAATTGAAAGAGTTTCCGAAAGCCCTCTTCCAGCAATAAGTGCTGGAACAATGCTGATAAAATAAACAACCGGAACAACAAGCACATATTTTATACTCATCTTTTTTGATGCAAAATAATAAATCACTATAACCGGAAGGAAAAAAACAGCCTGTAATTTCAAAGCAAATGCAATTCCGAAACATATCATCATATTAAGATATTTTTCATTTATGAGATAATAAAGACACATTAATAAAATAGCAGTATATATGCCATCGCACTGTGCCCAGTATCCTGAATCAAGGAACGAAATCGGTGAGATTAACACTACAGACCACACAAAAAGACCTTTTAAAGATAATATCTCTTTCTTTTTTTTAAATACAATCTTAAGGATAAAATATGCACATATATAATCAAAAATAACAGAAAGTAATTTAACTTCATGTAAATTATTAAACGGAGTTTTTGCAACTATGTTAAGAAACAGCATATACAAAACATTATATTCGCCTATTTCATGACCTATTCCTTTTAAACCTTCATATTCATTAAGCTGATTAATCCAAACATTAAGAAAACATTGCCAATCACCTGACTGTGTTTCAAAAAATGCAGTTCTTATGAAAAAAGCAATAATAGCAACAGCAATAAATCCTATAATTATAACATTTTTCTGAAAAAAATCCAGAATTTTAGTTTCTAATTTACTCATAATAAATATCTTCCTAAAGAATTAATAATTCATACCAAGCTTTATAGCTTTTAGATTATTTTCAATGAGATGCATTTTTGATGCAGGAACTACTTTTTCAATAGCTTTTTGTATTGTATCATAATTAAAAATACCTGTTTCTTTTATAAGCTTTCCAAGCAGTACCATATTTGAACCGCCTTTCAAATCATTTCCATCTGCAATTTCAGTAGAAGGAATATAAAAACAGTCTATATCTGTTCTATCACTTTTTGCATCTACAAGCGTTGAATCTATAAAAGCTTTTCCGCCTGATTTTACTGAATTTATAAATTTGTCATATGAAGGACCATTCATTGCTATAAGTATATCAGGAGTAAGTACAAGCGGTGAACCTATCGGTTCATCTGATATACATACTGAACAGTTAGCAGTACCGCCTCTCATTTCAGGACCGTATGAAGGAAGCCAGGAAAGTTTCTTTGAATCCATAAGACCACAATAAGCAAGAACTTTTCCGGCAAAAAGCACACCCTGACCACCAAATCCGGCAAGAAGTATTTCTGTTGTCATTACTTTTCACCTTCCTTTGTAGTAACATCTTTATAAACTCCTAAAGGATAATAAGGAATCATTTCTTTTTGAAGTCTCTTTATTGCATCTACCGGAGAAAGTCCCCAGTTTGTCGGACAGGTTGAAAGAACTTCTACAATGGAAAGACCTCTTTTTTCCTTTTGATTTTCAAAAGCTTTTCTTATAGCCTCTTTAGCTTCTTTTATATGCTTTACTGTATCAACAGCTACTCTCTGTGCAAGAGCTGTGCCAGTAAGTGTTGATATAAGTTCACATACTCTTACAGGATAGCCTGCAAGTTCAGGGTCACGTCCGAAAGGAGTTGTCTGTGTAACTTGTCCTGGGATAGTAGTTGGAGCCATCTGTCCGCCAGTCATACCATAAATAGTATTATTTATAAATATAATTACAATGTTTTCGCCTCTTGCACCGACGTGTACAGTTTCGGCAGTACCAATAGCAGCAAGGTCACCATCACCCTGATATGTAAATACAAATTTATCAGGATTGGTTCTTTTCACACCTGTTGCAACAGCAGGAGCACGCCCGTGAGGTGCTTCAATCATATCACAGCCGAAATAATCATATGACATTACCGCACAGCCTACAGGACATACACCTATTGTATCACCTTCGATACCCATTTCATCTATAACTTCACATACAAGACGATGTACTATACCATGTGAACAACCAGGACAGTAATGCATAGGCACATCAAGAAGTGAATCAGGTCTTTTAAATACTACAGGCATCAGATTTTTCCTCCAATCTTTTTAATCTGCTCAAGAACTTCAACAGGAGTCGGAATTACTCCACCTGTTCTTCCAAAGAATGATACAGGCTTTGAACAGTTTATAGCAAGCTTTACATCATCTATCATCTGTCCTTTTGACATCTCCACACAAAGAAGTTCTGATGCATTTTTACAAGCCTTATTGAGTTCCTTAACAGGAAAAGGCCATAATGTCTTAGGTCTGAACATACCAGCTTTTATACCGGCTTCTCTTGCTGAATTTACAGCTGATTTTACTATTCTTGCAGATGCACCATATGCACATACGAGGATATCACAGTCATCAGTAAGATAAAGTTCTGCATCAGTTTCATTTTCTTTTATAATTTCATATCTTTTAAAGCGTTCATTTACCTTATCTTCAAGTTCATTTGCCTGAAGATAGAGTGAGTTTATTACATGATGTTCACGCTTGTTTCCGTGTCCGCAGGCAGCCCATGAACTTTTATCAACAGAATCAGGATTGATTTCAGGGAATGATACAGGTTCCATCATCTGACCAAGAAGACCATCAGCTAAAATCATTGCAGGTATTCTGTATTTATCGGCAGTATCAAAAGCTTTTACAACCATATCAACCATTTCCTGAACAGAACAAGGAGCAAATACAAGAACATGAAAATCTCCGTGACCCATTGCCCTTGTAGCCTGCCAGTAATCCGCCTGTGAAGGTTGAATTCCTCCAAGTCCTGGGCCTCCTCTTTGAACATTTATAATAAGTGCCGGAACATCAGAACCAGCAAGATATGAAATACCTTCTGATTTAAGCGATACCCCCGGAGATGAAGATGATGTCATAGCACGTACACCAGTAGATGCAGCACCAAGAACCATATTTATAGCAGCGATTTCAGATTCAGCCTGAAGAAATACACCGCCTGCCTTATGCATACGTTTAGCCATATATGCTGAAAGCTCTGTTTGAGGAGTAATCGGATAACCGAAAAAACATTTACATCCTGCTCTTATAGCAGCTTCAGCAAGAGCCTCATTACCTTTCATTAAACTTCTTTCCAAAGTCTAACAACTCCTTTCAATAATCTAAATAAATAATAACCATCTTATTTTTCGACCGTAATTGCACAGTCAGGACACATTACAGCACAGATAGCACATCCTATACAACTCAAAGGCTGAGTACATACAGCATAGAAATAACCTTTTTTATTGCGGTTTTCTTTCTGAATTTCAATAATTTTTTTAGGACATACAGCAGTACATAATCCACAGCCCTTACAGCGTTCAGATTCAACAGTTGTCTTAACCATTTCAGCATCTCCTTTCTTTTTAGTATTTGCTTGATATTATTCTTTTAATTTCTTTCCCAGAAAGGCTTTACATATATTTTTATGGGCATCAAATCCTCTATTTCACAAAATTCAGCAACTTCTTCAGGACAGGTAGAATACATAAGCGGAATACCAGCCTTTAAAGCTGTTTCTGAAGCAAATTCAAGAGAATCTTCAATTGTTTCCAATGTTGTTTCATTTCCAAGATTGGAATTATTAACTATAGCTGTATGCTTCATACGGGATGCACTTTCAATTTCATACATAAGTTCCAAAGTTTCATCAGGAGTTTTAGTAAGATAACGATAGGAATTTATAACATAAATCATTTCTATATCTTCCTGAAATTTTTCAAGAGCTTTTGCATATCTTCCTAAAGCAACCGCACCGGCATCATCACCGCCGACATCAATAACAATATAATCGTCAGACATAGCAAGCTGTTCAAGGTCAAAGCTTAAGGCAGGAATATCAAGATTTGAATTTGCATATTCAGGCATAACAATTTTTATATCATTCTCATCAAATAAATCTTTAAAATCTGCTGTTCTGAAATAAGGATTTACAATATCAAGGTCAACAACACATACAGATTTACCCTGATTTTTGATATTTATTGCAATATTTACAGAAAGATTTGTTTTTCCTGCACCGTAATGACCTGTAACAATAGTAATTTTTTTCATAAACATCTCCATATCCTTTTTTCATTTTAAGCAAAAAAGCCAGAATATTTTTTAAGCCCTGTGAAAAAACACAAGGCTTTTTAAATTATTCTGATTCAATATATATTATATCTGTACAGAATAATTAGGAGCTTCCTTAGTTATATAAATATCATGAGGGTGACTCTCTTTAAGACCTGCACCAGTAATTCTTATAAATTTAGCTTTTTCGTGAAGCTTAGGAATATCCTGGCAGCCACAGTAGCCCATACCTGAACGGATACCGCCTACAAGCTGGAATATTGTATCAGCAACAGTTCCCTTGTAAGGTACACGACCTTCAACGCCTTCCGGAACAAGCTTCTTAGCACCTTCTTGAAAATATCTGTCTTTTGAACCGCACGCCATAGCTCCAAGACTGCCCATACCTCTGTATACTTTGAACTGTCTTCCCTGATATATTTCAGTTTCACCCGGAGCTTCTTCACAGCCTGCAAGAAGTGAACCAAGCATTACAACGTCAGCACCAGCTGCAAGAGCCTTTACAATGTCACCTGAATATTTTATACCACCATCTGCAATAACAGGAATATTATATTTCTGAGCAACACAAGCAACATCATATACTGCTGTAATCTGAGGTACACCTATACCAGCTACAACACGTGTTGTACAGATTGAACCTGGTCCTATACCAACTTTAAGACAGTCAGCACCAGCTTCTATGAGAGCTTCAGCAGCTTCAGCAGTAGCAATATTACCAGCAATAACAGGAGTATTAGGGAATGCTTCTTTAACCATTTTAAGACATTTTATAATATTTGCACTGTGTCCGTGTGCAGAATCAAGTACAAGAACATCAACCTGAGCATCAATAAGTGCTTTAGCTCTTTCAAGAACATTTGCAGTTACGCCTATTGCTGCACCACAAAGAAGTCTGCCATTATTGTCTCTTGCAGAATTAGGATACTGTACTGATTTTTCTATATCCTTTATAGTTATAAGACCCTTCAAATATCCGCCTTCATCAACAATAGGAAGTTTTTCGATTTTATGTGAACGGAGAATTTCCTGTGCTTCTGCAAGAGTTGTTCCTACAGGAGCAGTGATGAGATTTTCTTTCGTCATAACTTCTGAAATTTTGGCATTGTAATCTGTGAGGAATCTCATATCACGGTTAGTGATAATACCTGCAAGCTTACCTTTTGTATCGACAATAGGAACACCTGAAATTTTATATTTTCCCATAAGTTCATCAGCATCAGCCACTATATGGTCTTCTGTAAGAGAAAAAGGATTTACAATAACGCCGTTTTCTGAACGTTTAACCTTATCTACCTCATCAGCCTGCTGTTCAATTGTCATATTTTTGTGAATGATACCAATTCCGCCTTCTCTTGCAATAGCAATAGCCATTTCAGCACCAGTAACTGTATCCATAGCAGCAGTCATAATTGGTGTATTAAGTCTTACATTTCCGGCAAGACGTGTTCCGAGTTTAATCATATTAGGGGTAACATCGGATTCAGCCGGAATCAAAAGTACATCATCAAATGTAAGACCTTCCTTCTGAAATTTACTGTTTATATCAGTAAGCATAAAAAATTCCTCCTTGATAAGTGTTTATTACTACAATAATACCAATTTTACGACAAAATGTCAAGAGATTAACTACTCCGACATCAACGAAATTAATTAATCAATATCATATGTATTTAGTAACATTGAACAACAAAAAATCTTTCAGATATCATTTAAAGAACATAAGGCTGACCGTCTATTGTATAAATATAAATCTGCTGACTTCCGACTTTTTCAGTAAGCGATATTTCTTCGCCATCAGATACACATATAATATCAGCCTCAATAAGTTTGCGGTTCTCTATTTTCGGTGTAATATCCTTACCGTTGTGTTCCAATGATTTATTAATAACATTGTCTATTTTATCAAAATAGGTGTATACATCTTTATCCTCTTCAGTAACACATTTTACAATCTTGATATTTTTGAAACTGTAATTACTTGAATCCACAACATTACCCATAGTATCATAATTTGATTGGAGCATATCCTTGACAGCAGGAAATTCAAATGAATCAGCAAGATATTCAAGATAATCCGGATAAGATGAATTTTTAGCAAGTTCTTCATCTTGTTTTTCTATGGAATAATAATAATTAACTACAGCCTTTACTTCATCAGCCGTCAGAAAATGACTGTCAAACTCAATAGGAAAAGGCAGTCCCTCACTGTTTACCATCATAGAAGCACCATACTCAATTTTTACAGAACCTTTTTTATTATCACCACAGCCTGTCATTAAAGACATTCCAAAAATCATTGTCAAAGCCGTAACGAAACTTAAAGCCTTTTTTAAAATCATATTAAATTACTTCCTTTTTATTTTATTTTTTTTATATAAATATAATTATAATGGATAGACTGTATTATGTCAAGAAATTTTTTTAATATTCAAAAAATGGCAGTTTGTATATTATATATATTTTTTTGTAAATATAAGCTTAATTTTGTAGATTTTACACGAATTTTAAAAATACTATTGACTTTTGAATTTATCTGTGATATACTAATAAAGCTGGTTGAAGAGAACGAGGTGTAACTCAGTTTGGTAGAGTGCTTGGTTTGGGACCAAGATGCCGCAGGTTCGAGTCCTGTCACCTCGACTTAAATCTTTTTTAGTTCAATAAACCAAAAAGTTTTAAAAAAATTTTTTAAAAGGTATTGACAAATCAAAAAAGATATGATATAATAATTAAGCAGTAATGCTGGTGTAGCTCAGTTGGTAGAGCAGCTGATTTGTAATCAGCAGGTCGGGGGTTCGAGTCCGTCCACCAGCTCCATTCTATCAATTTTATATTGATAGAATTTATTTTAAAAAAGCATATGGGAGAGTTCCCGAGTGGCCAAAGGGGGCAGACTGTAAATC
>CAMWNQ010000087.1 GCA_947175655.1 uncultured Clostridia bacterium
TTTTCATATTTTTATTATACCATGCTTGTCAAGATTTTGAAAATTGATTTCCGTGTTTGTAAAATATTAAAGGAAAGTTGATTATTTATGAAAATCAACCTAAAATTTGTTCTTGCAAGAGTTATGGCAGTTTGTATGCTTACTGCTGTAACAGGTTGTAGGGACAAAAAAAGCAACAATAATTTAACGTATCGTTTTCTAAGAATAATACAAAAAATGAAGTTACGATGCAGCCCTTGCAATTGAATATCAATAATTGTACTGTAGGCGAATTTAGAAGTAATATTGTTTCAGGTCAACTTTATGAAGCTAATTTTGACGAATTAAGAACAGCAGATACTTATCGTCTCAATTGCTACAGCACCATTGATAGAACCGATACAATAAGTCTTATCGGCATGGTTTCTCCGAATAACAAAACAGAAGAAGGCAGGGAAATAACAAATATTCTGAAAGATAAGTTTCAGAAAGGCGATAAAGTATTTGTAGAATTTGAAGGCAAATGTTATGATGACTATACAGATTTTTAAAGTTTAGATTTTCTTTGTTATGTGTATTATTATAAAACTTCGGAAGATGAAATCAATGGTACTCTTACGCTTTTGCAGGACTAGTTACTGATTAATGGTTATGCGAATGTTAAAAATGATTTCTCAGATAAATATAAAAAGTATACTGACCATTTTAAAGAGCTTGCCGACTGGCTTCAAAAAAACGTGTTGGCTTATGGGAAAGTGATATATTTGACAGAATATCCACAACAGAAACGACTTTCGAAAATGAAAATATCATCAGTATAGTACCTCCCGATAAATTTAGTCTTGATGATTTTACTATATGTCAGGAAAGTGGTGAAATTAAATCCAAAGAACTCTATGAAGCTGAGTTTGTAAGGTTAAAAACAATAAATACTTATACTGTAAGACTTACTCTTATCAACGGCAGAACTAGAACAATATGTCTGATTGATGTAGACTCTCCGAATGGACACAACGAAATAGAAGACATTATAAAGAACAAGTTTAATGATGGTGATAAATTGTTTTTAAAATTTGACGAAGATTTTTCTGATATAAATTCACGGCTTCTTTGTTATGTATATTACTATGAAACTCCAAAAGATGAAAGTAATGGTACTCTTACACTTTTACAGGACTGGTTAATTGTAAACGGATATGTGAAAAATGTAAATTATCCGCCAAATGAAAAGTTTAAGGAGCATTTTGCAGAACTTGCAGAGTTGGCATCTAAAAATAAAACAGGTCTGTGGAACGGTTATTACGGCAATAAAATTAAAGAATAAACAACAGCACAGGCAAAAACGTCGTAGCAGTAGTTTTTGTGAAAATAAACGTTAAGAAATAATTTATATACGTTTTGGGATATACCCATACGAGTTATAAAAGGATGATATTATTATGAATGAAAAAGATTTTACAAATCCAATAATAGTTACCTGCAAATTCTGTGGTTCAGAACTCTCAAATAACAGCAGATTTTGCTCATCGTGCGGTAAATCTGCTGTTTTGCAAAATGAATCTCCACCGAAAAAAAGCCTGAAAGGTTCTGCTTCAGTAGTCTTTATGATTATTTCTGTAGTTTTAACATTAGTATTTTTTATAACATCATTACATGGTAAACTTTCTTTGTCAATGTTACTTTTGTATTCTCTTATTTGTGGATTTTTAACTGGTGGTATTATTCCCGGTTTTTTGCATTTTGGTGCTATTTTAACAAAAACCATTGAAATAGCCAAAGCATTAATCTCAAATCTAATATATATTCCGGTTATAGGATGGGTAATTATTATTGTTTTTTGTGCTTATATTCCATGTTTTTGTATTGGTATTCCATGCTTTGCAGGCTGGATATTTATGCTGTACGATTTTATTAAGTTCATGAAAGAATACAGGCAAAAAAATAAATAAGTATACATATATGTGAATAAATAATAAAAGTATAAGTTTGTATCAGACGAAATACAGAGAGTGCCAGTAAGAATCACTGAGTAGCACCCACATAGCACTCAGACTGACCATAAACAGCGAATACAAATATTATAGGTTATCAAAGAGATAATTTATACCCCGAAAGTCAACGCATTTTCGGTGTTTTCAGGACTTATGTTGTTTGTTTGGTCAACTGATAAAAACTTATATAACCGTTGTGTGTTTCTGCATAGCGGTTTATTTTTTTTAGAAGAGGACACAATGTCATTTAAATTCTGTAAATTCAATTCACTCAGAAAACCATATTGAAAAAGTTTTGTCAATATATGATTATTGATAACAATCTTTACAGCGATAAGCAAGATTTTAAAGGAAAGTTTGTCAGACATAAGGTGATAACCGTAAAGAAAATACGCAAAACAATATTAAAATATTTATTTATGTTCTTGATGATGAATGTTTCGTATCACTAGATACAACAAAAAAAACGAGCTGAATAAAGGAATAGTGAATGGTATTGGAGATAACTGGATAAACGGTAAACTATTGTCATTAAAATTTTATAGCAAATTATTTTGTTCAATTATAATATAAATAAAATGAAGAAAAATTGAATATAAAACAAAGTCTGAAATGAAAAAATCTGTTCCTAACTTTATAGTATATGTATTATATTGTATGTACTGAAAATTTACAGAGAGTTTAAGAAGTGAACATAATGAAAATATTTGAAATAATTGGTAAAGGTTTTTTTAAAACTTTAACAGGAAAATATCAGAATATATTTGTTGACTGCCTTAAAATTATCTATATTTCCTATCGTACCGAGTTCTCTGACGGTGTAGATAAGGAGATTTTAGTAGCATGGATAACAGATTACTTTAACAAGAAGATGTACCAATAGCTTGTAATTAATAAAAAAATGTAGTATAATAGTAAATAAAAGAAAAGCGTATGATACAGACTTAACAGATGAACGATGGAAATTAATAGAACTGTTAATGTGGAAGTCAGGCAATAAGAGTAATTGGGAAAAAAGTAATTAATAAATGCAAGTGATGTTCCTTGTTGACAGTGGTTGCAAATGTAGACAATTGTCGCATGATTTTTCATCATATACAACTGTTCTTAATTTTTACAGGAAAGCAGTCAGGGAAGAACGGTGGGATAAAATTGCAAAAATGTTTGTTTGATAAAGAAACAAATGGAAAAAAGTGATAATCCGACATATGCCTTGATAGATTCATAGAGTGTAAAAAAACAATATATAAAAGCGAAAAATGCGAATTTGACGGAGAAAAAACGAAAGGATAGAAGCGGTACATAGTTACGGATACTATGGGAAATTGTCTTGCAGTCCATATGCACGTTGCAAATATACATGATACAAAAGGAGGAGTATTCACTTTTGAAAAAGCACTTTTTTATTATCCATCAATCATTGGAGTCTATACTGATAATGTTTACAGAAAATACTTTAAAAATACTTTTGAAAAATTTTATAATATAAAGGTGGATATTTCAAAAAGACTTGAATCCAACTTTAAAGTTATGCCTAAACGTTGGAAAGTCAAACGCACTTTTTTCATGGTTATACCATTTCAGACACTTATCAAAAGACTATGAAATCAGAACTATTTATGTTGAAACTATGGTTATTATTTTTCATCTTCACACTTTGCTTAAACGCTTTTAAGCCTATTGGTACATGTTCTAAACAAAAAGCGAAAAAATAAGGTTATTGATAATTTTGAATTTAATGATATAGATGATACAGATTCCATGGAGAATATATAATGAGTATTTCGCTTAATGTCATTTATTGTCTTTTTTGTGAAGCTAATATTTCTGTATGGAGTGAGATGATAGAAAAATTAAGAGATTTTTCTCTTTTTGTTCTCACATTATACCAGACAAAATAGAATACTACAATAAGTATGGTTATTTTTCGTGTTATACACTTGTAGAAAAAATGATGATGTTATTTTACTCAAGAAAAATGTAGAAATCTATTATGTAGCCATTCAATTATCCTTAACAGAATTACTTGTTGAATTAGAGTAACCAGTCATTATAAATGCTGGGTAATTGTAAAGTAAATTAAAATCAATTTAAAAATATTTATTTTGAATTTCAATATAAACTACTTCTTAGATCCTCTTACCATAGCTTTCATATTGATTATAAAATAAAGAAGTCAAAAATATGTTGATTTTGACAAGATTATTTATTATGGTTAGGGGCTTATCACTGAAACCTACAATCTTGAAAAGGTCATCTCACAATATAATATTTTGAAGTTAAAGAAAAATAAAAGAATGTAAGTAAAAAAGGAGAAATTAAGCAATGAATCAAGAAATATATATACAGGCATTGAAAGCAATTCAAAGTATTTATGGTGAGGATGCTGTGTTTCGTGAAGGACAATATGAAGCAATAGAAGCAACACTCACTCATCACAGAACACTGGTTGTTCAGAAGACCGGATGGGGAAAAAGTCTTGTATATTTTGTATGTACACAAATTCAGAGAAAACTCGGAAAAGGACTTACTATTGTTGTTAGTCCTTTGTTGGTTCTGATGGAAAATCAGCTTCAGGCTGCTAATAAACTTGGACTTCATTGTGCTGTATTGAACAGTAAAACAAAGGATAAACGAAATGAACATCTCTCTGAAATGAAGGCAGGGACTCTAGATCTTGTATTAATCACACCAGAAACACTTTTTACTGATGAAATTCAAAGTGCTTTATCACAAGTTAAAATTGGTCTATTTGTAATCGACGAAGTTCATTGTATTTCTGATTGGGGACATGATTTTCGTTTGGAATACACTCGTTTGAATCGTGTTATAAAAAGAATACCACAAATAGTTCCCGTACTTGGAACAACTGCAACAGCCAATGAACGTGTTATTGAAGATTTGAAAAAACAGTTTGGCGATTCTGTATATGTATCACGTGGGGAACTCATGCGTCGTTCTCTATCAATTCAAATATTACATCTATCTACTTCAGCAGAACGATATGCATGGATTCTGCAAAATATTTCGAATCTTCCTGGTAGTGGCATTATTTATTGTTTGACACAAAGAGATTGTGAACAATTAGCATATTTTCTAAAAGATAATGGCATATATGCACAGGCATATCATTCTGGCATGAGTCAGCAGGACACAAATCAAGCTGAGCATATGTTACAAAATAATCAGATAAAAGTACTTGTTTCAACCATTAAGCTTGGAATGGGTTACGATAAAGAAGATATTTCATTTGTTATTCATTATCAGCAGCCATCAAACGTTGTTGCATATTATCAGCAGATTGGACGTGCAGGAAGAAATATTGACCGTGCATATACATTCCTTATGTGTGGTAATGAAGACAAAGCAATTCAGGATTATTTTATAGAAACAGCATTTCCTTCAGAAACTGAAGCAAAAGATATTTATAATGTGATATTTAATCATTCAGATTGTGGTATTACAGCAAAAAAAATAGAAGGTTATGTCAACATCAGAAAGAATCGAGTAGATAAAGCATTGATGTTTTTATGTAATGAGGAAATAATATGGAAGGATGAAAACAAATATTATTATCCTACACCGCATAAATTTCACTATAACAGGGAGCATTATGAGCAAATCAAAGCTATACGTTATCGTGAACAAAAGCAGATGCAGGAGATTACAAAAACAAATATGTGTATCAGCAGATTTGTTGTAAACTGTTTGGATGATCAGACTGCTGAAAATTGTGGAATTTGTCGCAATTGTCTGGGATATGACGAATATCCCGCAGTTCCAGATGAGATGTTCATAAAAACTGCACAAATGTACCTTGAACAATTACAGATTCCAATTGAACCAAGAAAGCAGTGGCCGGATAAGGAAGAATTTACAGGTAGTGCGAAAATTGCTGTACCAAACGAAACAGGAATTTGTTTGTCAAAATACGGAGATTCAGGATATGGAATGCTTGTTAAAATAGGAAAATATAGAACTTCTCTCGGATTCTGTACAGAACTTATTGAAAAGTCAGCAGAAGTGCTACGTCCCATAATCGCAGAGAAGCAGATTAATGCCATTACGTGTGTTCCATCACTCCGTAGCAGAATTGTCGTAAATTTTGCTGAACAACTTGCAGAACGCTGCGGACTTCCGTTTATTTCAATATTAAATAAAAAAGGATATAATAAGCAGCAGAAGGATATGGAAAACAGCATTTATCAGTGTAGAAATGCGTGGAATTCATTTTCCTTGCTTCCAAATATTGCAAATATACCAAAACGTGTAATTCTTGTGGATGATATTGTAGATTCTAAATGGACTATGACAGTTTGCGGTTATCTTTTAACACAGGCAGGTTGTGAAATGGTGTTTCCATTTGCACTTGCAGACAGTTCCGAGAATAGGAGGAAACAAAATTGAACAGAAATTCTGAAATAATTTTTATGCTATGCAGTCATCTGCTAACAGACCCAGAATACAAACCATATGAACCATCAGAATGGTCGAAACTTGCACAATCGCTTATGAATGCAGGTTTACAGCCATATGATTTGACAGAAATGTCTGATAGTGATTTACGACAGCTGAATCTTGAAAATGAAGAAATCTATCGACTCAAACGACTTTTTGAACGAGGTAGCAGTCTTGTATTTGAAATGGAAAAATATGAAAGCATGGGAATCTCAGTTGTCACCCGTGCAGATGTCATGTATCCTAAAATGCTGAAATCAAAACTTGGAAAAAGTTGTCCTCCGTTGTTTTACTATTCTGGAAATCTGAAGCTTGCCGAATATGACTGTGTCGGATTTGTAGGTTCAAGAAATGTTGATGATAATGACATCAGATTCACTGAGAAAGTTACTTCAACAATAAATTCCCTTGGATATGCAGTTGTATCAGGTGGTGCGAAAGGCGTTGATACTGTTTCAATTGAATCATCAATGAAAAATGGAAGTCAGGCAGTTATTTATCTTGCAGATTCGATGGTCAAGAAAATACGTAGTAAACAAACAATTACCGCTATTCAGAAAGGTCAGCTTCTTTTACTTTCAGTGGTTAAGCCCAATATGAGTTTTACAACAGCAACAGCGATGATGCGGAATCGCTATATTTATGCACAATCTAAGGGAACAGTTGTCACACGTTCAGATTATAAAAAAGGTGGTACATGGAGCGGTGCAGTTGATTGTATTAAGCATAAAATCAGTCCCATATTTTGCTGGAACAATATTGCATATAAAGGAAATCAGGAACTTATAAAATTTGGAGCTATGCCGATTGATGAAAGTTGGAACGGAGATATGTCAATATATAATATTCAAGATGAAAAGAAACCAATACAGTTAACA
>CAMWNQ010000088.1 GCA_947175655.1 uncultured Clostridia bacterium
GGATATACCCACGCATATGCAAGAGTTCTTGAAAGTATGATAAATCTTGAAGTTATTTCATATGAAGAATTCAAGGGAATAAATCTGTCAGAACAATATTATGAAACTTTTGGAAAGCCTATGATTAAAGAAAAATTTTCTGATTATGAAGATAAAATTGCTGTAGGACTTGTCGGTGAAGGTTCAGACTGCTATGGTTTTGATGACAAAGTTTCACGTGACCACGATTTCGGCTGTGGTTTCTGTATGTGGCTTACTGATGATGTTTATAATCAAATCGGTGAACATCTTGAAAATGCATATAATAAGCTTCCGGAGTATTTCAGAGGCATTCCAAAATTAAAAATCAGAAGAGGAGTATATAAAATATCAGATTTTATTGAAAATCTTACAGGATTAAAAAACTTTCCGGAGAATACAAAACAATGGCTTGATGTTCCGGAATATGCACTCTCAGTCATTACAAACGGTAAAATTTTTACTGACAAATCCGGTGTTTTTTCAGCTTTAAGAGAAAAATACAATTATTATCCAGATAATATAAGAAATATAAAGCTTGCTGAATCCCTTGCAAAAGCTTCCCAGAGTGGACAATACAACTATGCAAGAGCTATGTCAAGAAATGATATTTTAACTGCAAAACTTCATATTAATGATTTTGCAGACAATATAATAAATATTGCTTTTATTTTAAACAGAAAATATATGCCACACCGAAAATGGCAAACAAAATTTATAAAAAGTTTCAGTATACTTTCAGGATTGTATGATGATATTACTGAACTCCTGTTAAAAGAACCTGATTCCGAAAAATGGTCAAAATATCTTCCTGAAGAATGGTACGGAAGAATAAACTATGATGATTTTCATGTATGTCTCATAGAAAAAATATGCTCTGAAATTTCTTCAATACTTTCTTCTATATTTAGTATACCTAAAAAAAATTATCTTGAATTTTGTGCAGAGGAGATTTTTAAATTGAATAGTAAAGAAAATATTATTGAAAACATTATAAATACTGAATGGAAAATGTTTGATAAAGTTCAGAATACTGACGGCAGAGCATCTTGTCAGGATGATTTTGAAACTTTTTACATTATGCGTAAAAGTCAGTATATGACTTGGAATGAAAATCTGCTTCAAAGTTACTTAAATGATTTGTATGATGCTGAAAAATCACTGAGAAATCTTATTTCGGAAAAATATGCAAGAATGATGGAGTATACCTCTCCGGCTGAATATGCAGAAATAGCAGAAAAACTTCCGGCAATGAGTAATGAACAATGTAATATTATTAATCAGATTGCTGAAATTCAAGCTGGCTGGTTTGAAGAATTTTCAGAAAAATATCCTAAACTCGCAAATAATGCACGTGATATTCATTCATATGAAGACAATATATATAATACTTCATATGAAACTTACCTTAAAGGAGAACTCTCTGTATATTCTCCCAAAACACTTGAATTATATGGAAGATTCATTGTAAATTTATATAATTCTAATAAAAACCTTGCAGAAATGACTATTAAAAATACTGTTATTCTTTATGGATATGCAAATCTTGATGATGCTGAAAATAAAATGTAAACCCTAAGAAACAAAATTAAACCGCCGGCTTGTTTTAAAAATAAACCGGCGGTTTTTATATATAAAAATTGTTTTTCAAATAATATATTCAATCTGTTCTTCGTGCTTCATATTAAACAGGTCAAAAATTTTATCACGAACCTGAAGAAAATCACTTGCAGTACGTTCTCTGTGTCCTTTCAAAGGTACTGTTACAATACTTTTGATTTTCCCCGGATTTGGTGTCATTATTACAATTCTGTCTGCAAGAAAAACGGCTTCTTCAATATCATGAGTTACAAAAATAATTGTTTTTTTCTCCTGTTTTGAAATTGATAGAATATCGTCCTGTAACTTCATACGGGTAATCGCATCTAATGCACCAAAAGGTTCATCCATAAAAATAATATCAGGGTCTACGGCAAGTGCTCTTGCAATTGAAACACGCTGCTGCATACCACCCGATAACTGTCGGGGGTGAGATTTTTTAAATGCTGACAATCCAACAAGTTCAATATATTTATCTGCAATTTTATGACGTTCTTCTTTTTGTATTTTTTTGGGTTCAAGTCCAAGCTCTACATTTTTCTGAACTGTTCGCCACGGCAGTAATCCATAATTCTGAAAAATAGTGACATTTTTCACTGATGGTTCTTTTACTTCTTTACCATCAATCTTGACACTTCCTTCAGTTACAGGCGAAAAACCTGCAATAGCATTTAACAGTGTACTTTTTCCACAGCCTGAAGGTCCAAGCAGACAAATAAATTCGCCCTTTTCAATAGATAATGAAACATCATTGAATGCAGTAAATTTTTTTCCGTTCTGTAAGAAAGTCTTACTTGCATTTTGAACTTCAATATACATTAATCAGCACCTCCCCAAGATTTCAGAATTTGTTTTTCCAGAACTTTCAGAAATGTATCCAAAATCAAACCAATAAGTCCTATTATAATAATATCTGCAAATAAAATATCCGAACGCAGATTGTTTCTTGCATCTATGACAAGATAACCTAGACCAGATTGTGCTCCTACCATTTCACCCGCAACAAGAAATACCCACGCTGTACCAAGTGCCAGATGAATGCCGTTTGCAATCTGTGGAAAAGATGCCGGAAAAATAACTTTCCATATTATATGTGGCTGACGTATTCCGAAATTTTTTGATACTTTAAGATAAATCGGGTCTATTCCACTGACAGCTGAAACCGTTGAAAGAAGAACCGGAAAAAATGCTGCAATGAAAATAATAACAATTGCCGGAATATCACCTATTCCGAACCACAATACAATAAAAGGCATCCACGCCATAGGTGAAATCGGACGCAGTAACTGTACTGCCGGATTGATATACTGAAATACCTTTGGAAGTCTTCCGAGAATTAATCCAAGCAAAACAGCTGTCACAACAGCACTGACATAACCCATAGCAAAACGGTACATACTTGAACCGATATGTGAAATCAATACACCGCTTGAAATCATATCTATAAGTGCTTGAAATGCCTGTAATGGTGACGGGAACAATGCAGAATCAAAACTGCTTAAAGAAAATATAATCTGCCATATTGCAAGCAATATCAATAGGGAAATCACTATATTTTTAAAAGAGAGTAATTTTTTCAATTTATATCATCTCGCTATCTATTCAAAATCAGTTTTTACAAAATCAGTATAAGACGGCGGATTATCTGATAATCCATAAGTTTTTACTTTATCAATAAGTATATTATAGTTTTCTTCTGTAATATCAAGGTCATCATAAGAAATCCACTGCAATGAAAGTTCAAGAACATCTTCATCTTGATTGAGATATTTCTTAGCAGTTTCCATTGCTTTTTCTTTTGTAAGATTTTTTCCTGCATTTTTGTAGCTGTCCACAAAATACTTTGCATCTTCTTTACGGTTATTTATAAATTTATCAGTAAGAACTAATCCACAGCATAAGGAATCTTCCCACAATTCTTCAGATTTAAACAACACTTTTCCAGCATCAAGAGAAACTGCCTTTGCACCAAATGGCTCTGCTACGCAATATCCGTCAATCTGTCCGCCTGCAAGTGCTGACGGCATTTCTGTAGGTGCAAGTTCAGTTATATTTACATCATCTGTAGTTAATCCGGCAGATGCAAGAACATCATTAAGCAGAATATTATGTGATGATTGTCTGTGAGGTATTGCGAAAGTCTTTCCGGCAAGTTCTTCAGTAGATGAAATATCTTTTGAAGTAATAATAACATTTCCGTTTTTATGACCTAATGCAACAGCTTTTATGCCTATTCCTTGCTCTTTGGATTTCATAGCAAGTTCAATCAAAACTGATGCACCATCAACTCTTCCGGTATTGAGAGCATCCATAAGCTCAGGCCACGAACCATATTTTACAAGTTCGACTTTAAGTCCTGTCTGCTGTTCAAGTTCATCAGCAGTTTCAAGTACAGCAAGAGAATGTGTAATCGGAAGATATGCAATTTTTATTTTATCAGAATCATCTGATTTTTTACCACAGGCAGTCATAGAAAATGATATTACTCCAGCAGTTAGCAATGATATTATTTTTTTCATATATAATCATCTCTCTTTTTTTATTAAATTAACCCCAGCCTAATGATTTCCTTTTTGCTTTCATATCTTCAACTATTTTATTTCCAAGTGATACAGGGTCAGTATCAACGTGCATTACAGAACCCAGAAGTTCTCTTGTACCGTCTTTAAGGAATTCTATAACATTCTGTGAACCATAAATCTGTGCTTCAACGCAATGATATGAATTGATACCCATTAAACGGAATCCAAGTGCAGCATCAATACCTTTTTCATTGCCCCATTCCGGTGAAGAAAATGCAAAAGGCAGTTCATAGAGTTTTTTTCCAAGTTCATTGGCAATTCCGGCAAAAATTCCGGAAGAACGTGTATTGTCAATGCATTCTCCTACGTGCCATACAGGAGGTAAATCAGGAGTAAGAAATTCTCTGAGACTTTCCCCTGTTTTATCAAGTGATGAAGTATTACAGTATCCTAACTTCATAAGCGGAAACGATGCACAACCATTTGAAAGAATCAAAACATTATTTTTAAGCAATACATCTGCAACATCAACAATAGCTTTTTCATAAAGAACTTTAGGATTGTTACAGCCAACCATATTAACAATTCCAAGAATTTTACCGCTCTTTAAAGCATCAGCAAGAGGTTTCATACTTCCAAATCTTTTATGTACATATTCAACAGAGAATCCTACTTCTGCTTCAACTTCATAAGGAGGAATATATACAGGAATACCTTTTCTCTGTTCAAAACTTTCAATTGCACGCATAATTATTTTTTCTGCAAGTGCTTTTGTTTCTGATATGTTGGAATGGTGATGATCATATTCATAACGTTCTGCCCCCGGAAGTCTTGCAGAATCGCTTGTTGTTACAACTGTTGTCTTAAAGCATTTTGCAACTTCCATAATTGACGGGAAAACGTCCTGAACATCTGCAACCCATAAATCCAAAGCACCAGTACCCAGAACAAGTTCAGCAGATACAGCATTTGAAAGAGGAATAACTCCGCCATAACGATACATTGCCGCAAGTCCTGAACAGCAAATACCATAAAAACGTATTCCCTTTGCTCCTTTTGATTTTGCAAGTTCTATAAATTTTTCTTCCTGTCCAGTCTTCACAATCTGACTTACTAAAGTAGGAAGATGTCCGTGAACTGCTATATTGACATATCCTTTTTGCAATGCACCAATATTTACTTTTGATGTTACACGGTCTCCAACACCAAATAAGCTGTCTGTTGCAATATTTGCTCCCACTACTCCTGAAAAAGTAAACGCAAGACCACATCTTAAAAACTGTTGCATTATACTTTTCCAGTCACCGTCTATTGCACAGCCTGTTTTATGATAAGCTTCAAATACTTCATGATATGCACTTATCGGAAGAATATCAAGTTCTTTCCATACCTTCTGACGTTCCGGAGGTGCACAGGCTTTAATTGTTTTGTATTCGTCAGATTCAGTACGTGACATATCAGCAAGTAATGCATCTGCCAAATCAATTGCTATTTTCTTTGTTGTACGGTGTTTAACAGGAATTCCGAAAGCTTCAGCCGTTGATCTTATTTTCTGCTCTCCCATAATCGGAATATCAAGTTTTCCCTCTGCTGCCCACTTAAGAGAAAGAATAATTTCTCTTGCGTGCATACCGTGCTGGGCTACACCTGCTGCCGCCGCTCTTAAAAGATTTCTTGCAACTACCAAATCGGCATCAGCACCACATACACCATGTGGTGATTTAGCTGTAATACGACAAGGCCCCATATTACAGATTTTACAACAAATTCCAGCAAGTCCGAAATTACACTGTGGTTTCTGTTTATCGAAACGGTCAAACGCTGTATCAATTCCAAGCTGTTCCGCACGTAAAAGCATTTCTTTTACAGCAGGGTCAGGGGTCTGGTCTATAACATTCTGCTTTGACGGAAATGTCTTTTTATATTCAGCAACTGCATTCATATAGTCACGAATAAAAGCATTAGGGTCTCCGGCTGTTTCATCGCTATGGTCAGCTTTTGCAACAATCGTCGGAATACCGTGCTTATCAAATCCAATCAATGCACGATGCGAATGAATATGTGGTTTATCATCATTATGCGAATGTTCTGTATTGCTGTGATTATGATTATGTATATGTTCACTCATAAATTAATTCTCCTCTGATTTTTTATTTTGAATGATATTTTTTATAACGCCTTTAGGGTCACTAATAAGCAATTCTATAACCCATAAAACAAACCCAAGTACAACAGCCGAAACACCTAAAAATGTATCATTAAGCATATCCTGTAAAGAAGGGTAGAAAAATTCATCACGTAATTCTGCATATTCAAATACAGCATCAACAAGCCACATTAAAGATGCTCCCCAATATATAAAACATAATGAAGAAACTTTCATAATGTCGTCTGGAGCTTTAACATACCAGATTATTGTACTTATAACAGCAGAAATTACTGCAATCAATAATGTCATACTGTTTCACCCGTTTCTGATTTTTCATTATTGCAATTCTTTTGCTTTTCAATAGTATTTGATGCAATGAGCATTCCCGTCCATACCGCCGTAACTGTAAGAGCCATACCAATACCGACAGTCGCCATTTCATAAAACATTGAATGTAAAGATTCAGGTGTTCGTGCCCCAGTTATAAAAGGGAAAAACGGCTGTATTTCACCATGCCATAAATGCTCAAATGCAAGCAGAGCTGAACCGCCCCAAAGCATATTTGAAAGCCATTTTAATTTTCCGGAAAATGGTATCTTATTACTTTTATGTAAATCATAATTAACAGATATATTTTCAGTTTTTTTTGATTTCTTTTCTTTTGATTTTAAAATATGTGTTGCGACTGAAGTAACAATTGCTTCTGCCACTGGAACAACAAAACATGCCATAATTATCTCTCCAAACTTCAAATCTTATAATTCCTATTTGATATATAGGTTATATAGAGATTATATACACTTTAATCTCTTTTGTCAATCCCTTTTTCATATTTTTGTGGAAATAGACAATATATATCAAACTAATTTTAAAAAACTATAATATATTACAGCATTTGCAATAAAATTTACCTAACAATTTATAAAAAAGCACCTGATTTACGCATTGAAAATAATTTTTTAC